>CAZRHO010000026.1:0-11580 GCA_964599955.1 uncultured Methanosarcinales archaeon | reverse complement strand
AAAAATTGTTAAGGTTAGCTTTAACTGATTCCAAGAAAGTTAACATTGAACAATTATCTGAAAAAATAAAAGGTATGCCTGCATTATTATTTACAGAAGAAAACCCTTTCTCATTATATTCAACAATTCAAAAAAACAAATCAGAAGCACCAGCTAAATCAGGACAAGAAGCACCAAAAGATATTGTCGTAGCAGCTGGAGCTACCAACTTTGCACCTGGACCAATCATTTCGGAATTAGCGGCAGTTGGAATTAAAACCAAAGTAGATAATGGAAAATTAGCAATCATTGATGATGTAATTGTAGCTAAAGAAGGAGATATTATTTCAGATAAATTAGCTGAAACCTTAAAAAGATTAGATATTAAACCCATGGAAGTAGGTTTAGATTTAGTTGCTGTTTGGGAAAATGGCACAATATTTGGAGCTAAACAATTACATATCGATGAAGCTGAATACGAGCAAAACTTAACTCAAGCAGCTCAGTGGGCAATGAATTTAGCTGTAGAAATGGCTTACCTATGTGCTGAAACCACAGAAATCCTATTACAGAAAGCTTTCAAAGAAGCTAAATCATTAGGTGTTGAAAGTGCAATCTTAAACGATGAAACTAAAGAAGACATCTTAGCAAAAGCTGAAAGGGAAGCTAATTCAGTAAAACAAAAATCTAAATTATAATTATTGGAGGAAAATAAAATGGAATACATTTATAGCGCAATGTTGCTTCATAAAGCAGGAAAAGATATAAGCGAAGATGCTGTTAAAGCAGTTTTAACTGCTGCCGGTGTTGAAGTTGATGAGGCTAGAGTTAAAGCTTTAGTTGCTGCTCTTCAAGGCGTTGATATTGAAGAAGCTATCAAGAAAGCTGCTGCCGCTGCACCAGTTGCTAGTGCTGCACCTGCTGCTGCTGGAGACGCTCCTGCAGTTGAAGAAAAGAAAGAAGAAAAATCTAAAGAAGACGACAAGAAAGCTGAAGAATCTGCTGCTGCTGGTTTAGGCGCACTATTCGGATAAACTTACTTTAAGTTTTCAATTTTTTTTCTTTTTTATTTTTAATAAATTAAATATTTATTTTTTAAAAAAAAATTAACAAGTGAGAGTTCATGGAAGAGAATCAAAAAACAGAAAGTAATGAATTAAAAAAAGAGTTACAAGAGAGAAAGAAAGAGTTATCTGAAGTTTCTTCTAATATAGAAAATGTTAATGAAGAAAAAGAAACTGCTTATAAATCACTTAAATCCATCCATGAAAAAATTAAAGTTTACAATTCTGAAATCAATAAATTAAAAGAAGATCGTAATAAGTTAACTGAAGAAGTTAAATCTCTTAAAGAAGACAGAGATAAATTAAACCAAATAGTTAAAGAAAAATCTTCTTCTCAAAAAGAAATTGAAAAAAAGAAACAAGAGCTTAAAGAAAAATTTGATCCAAAAGATAACCCTACTAAGATAAAAAAAGAGATAGAAATTTTAGAAACAAAAATTGAAACTGACGTTATCCCTTTTACAAAAGAACAACAAATAAGAAAATTGATTAAAGAATTGAAAGTCAAGTATGAAAAATTTGCAGAGATAGGCGGTGCATGGGAAGAAATTAAAGAAGCCTCTAAAGATTTTTCTGAAAGTAAAAAGCAAGCTCAAGAATTACATAAAAAAGTTCAATCCAAAGCACAAGAATCACAACAAGTACATGAAAAAATCAATGAGTTATATAGTCAAATTAGAGAATTAAGGAAAAAAGAAAAACCACTATCTGAAAAATATTTACAATTGAAAGGACAATATCAAGAACTGCGTGAAAAAAGAGGGGACGTTTCAAATAAAAAAGATAAAGTTTCAAAAAACATTAAAGAAAAAAAAGATCGAAACTTTAAGAAAAAAGCTCAAGAAAAACAAGAAGAAGTTAAAGCAAAGATGAAAAAAGGTAAAAAGTTAAGTACCGAAGACATCTTAACTTTTCAAGCAGGAGATTGAAAGATCTTAAAAAATATTTAATTCTTAAACAACACCTAACAAATCACTTTTAGAAATTATTCCTTTGACATTACCTTTTTCCGCTACTAAAATCAAAGGATAATTATTTAGTAAAGTAATTAAATCCTTAACGCCCATTGTTAATGCTACAATTGGCGGAACTTCTTCCATTACTTGTTCTACTTTAAGTATATTAATTTTTTCTGGCCGCTCAGAAATTTCCTTAAGTACAGTTTTTTCAGTTATTACACCGATAACTTTATTATTTTTTTCAGATTCAAACACAGGTATTTGTGAGATCCCTTGAAGTTTCATTTTCTTAATAATTATTTTAAGTAATTCGCCTCTTCTAGATGAAACAATCTTTTTATTTAGCAGATCTTTTGCTTTTAATTCTTGTTTTTCTTCCAATTCCTGTAAAGCTGTAAAAATGTTTTTAGCCTTATTATAGGTAGGATCTAATTTACCAGATTCAACTTTTGTAATTAAACTTTGAGAAACCCCTGCTTTCTGTGCTAATTCTTTTTGGGTTAAATGAAACTTTCTTCTCAAAGATTTTATTTCTTCTAGGGACCTCATAAATAATAAAAAGTTAAAAGCATTAATAAAATTTATCAAATAATATTCTTATGAGAATATTCTTGTCAAGATTATTTATATAGAAAGAAGTTCCGTAATCTCTTAAATTTAATTACATTTGAATTATAATCCATTTATATTTACAAATGAAAAATAACAAACAGGTGATGAATATGACAAATAAAAACTATTTTTTTACTAGTGAAAGTGTAACTGCAGGTCACCCAGATAAAATCTGTGATCAAATTAGTGATGCCATACTAGACGCAATAATCGAAAAAGATCCAAATGCCAGGGTAGCAGTAGAATGCTTAACTAAAACAGGTTTTGTAGTAGTTGCAGGAGAAGTAAGTACAAATACTTATGTTGATGTGCAGAAGATAGCTAGAGAAACAATCATTGAAATTGGTTATGACAACCCTACTTTTGGTTTTGATGGTAGTACTTGTGGAGTTTTAACCGCCATCTCTGGTCAATCTCCAGACATTGCCCAAGGAGTTAATGAAGGAGAAGGCCTATTTGAAGAACAAGGAGCTGGCGATCAAGGTTTAATGTTTGGTTATGCAACTAATGAAACTCCAGAATATATGCCTTTACCAATTATCCTAGCACATAAATTAACTCAGAGGTTGGCTAGTGCTAGAAAAAGAGGAGAAATTTGGTATTTAAGACCAGATGGCAAATCACAAGTAACAGTTGAATATGAAAACGGTAAACCAAAAAGAGTTGACACAGTATTAATTTCTACCCAACATCACCCTGATGCAAGTTTAGAAACCATCAGGCAAGATTTAATTGAAAAAATCATCAAACCAATTTGTAACGAATGGATTGATGAAAATACAAAATATTTTGTAAATCCAACTGGAAAATTTGTTATTGGCGGACCAGTAGGAGATGCAGGAGTAACTGGAAGAAAAATTATAGTTGACACATATGGTGGCCACGGAAGTCATGGAGGAGGAGCTTTCTCAGGTAAAGACCCAAGTAAGGTTGACCGATCTGCTTCTTATTATGGCAGATATGTTGCAAAAAACATAGTTGCTGCAGATTTAGCAGATAAATGTGAAATTCAAGTTGCTTATGCAATAGGTATAGCAGAACCAGTAAGCATTTTAATTGATACCTTTAGTACTGGGAAAGTATCTGATGAAAAAATCACAGAATTAGTTAAGAAACATTTTAACTTCAGACCAAAGTCATTGATTGAACAACTTGATTTAAAACGTCCAATCTTCAAAAAAACAGCTGCATATGGTCATTTTGGAAGAAATGATCCAGATTTCACCTGGGAGAAAACAGATAAAAAAGAATTATTGAAAAATGAAGCTTTTGGAGAAACTATCGTATCTAAAAATTCAGAAGTTGAAAAAATAACAACTGGACATGTCAACGAAAATAATGAAGATTCAAAAAGTGTAGACATACCTCCAGAATTAGAACAAACAATTTAATTTTTTATTTATTTAATTTTTAGTTAGATTTATTACTTTAAAAAATTAAAAAATTTGGAATGTCCATTAATATTCTAAATCCCTAACATCTTCTTCAAGAAGCTTTTAGATGGTTTTTCTTCATCTAATTCTTTTATCAAACCTTTCTGCTTTTTAGATAATTTCTTAGGAACCTCTACATGAACTTTAACCATCTGATCTCCATGATATCCTCCACGTAAGGAGGGGAGACCTTTATCACGCATTCTTAAAATTGTTTCAGTTTGTGTCCCTTCAGGGATCTTCAATTTAGCTTTTCCATCAATTGTTGGAACATCTATCTCATCTCCTATCGCTGCTTGTGAAAAAGAGATGGGTACGGTTATATGTAAATCTTCATTCTTTCGAGTAAAATACTTGTGAGGTTTAAGGTGGATTTGTACATAAAGATCACCATTAGGCCCATTATTTTTACCTACTTCTCCCTCACCTGTAACTCTCAACCTCATACCATCATCTACCCCAGCAGGAATTTTAACTTCAATCTTTTTCTTCTTACGCACTAATCCTTCACCACCACAATCTGAACAGGAATCTTGTGGTAACTCCCCTCTTGCATGACAATAAGGACATGGACCAGTTTGTTGAAATAAACCAAAAGCTGTTCTTTGTGTACGTTTCATATAACCTGAACCACTACAATGATGACAAGATTCAAATTTATGTGCACCTCTCCCTTCACAACCTTTACACTTCTCTAATTTATTTAATTGAATATCTTCTTCTGTACCTGAAAAAGCATCTTCTAAACTTACTTCCATTTCATACAAAAGATCTGAACCTCTTCGAGCACGGCTTCCCCTATGTGAAGATCCACCACCTCCAAAAAGATGATCAAAAACATCATCAAAATTTCCAAACGAACCTGACCTAAATTGGGACATCACATCTGAAAAATCAAATCCTTGATGACCTGCACCGCCAGCACCGCCTGAAAATGCAGCACTACCAAATTGATCATATTGTTGTCTTTTATTCTCATCGCCTAAAATAGAAACGGCTTCATTGATTTCTTTGAATTTATCTTCATATTCTTGCTTCTTATCTGCAGGAGCACGATCAGGGTGATATTTCATAGCTAACTTTTTGAAAGCTTTCTTAATTTCAACTTTAGTTGCATCTTTCTTCACACCTAAAGTTTCATAATAATCCTTATTACTCATTTTTATCCCCTATAAGTTCTTTATTTTCTTGTTTTCCTTCTTCAAATTTTTTAGCTAATTCATCTGGGTTAAAATTTAATTTGTCAAAAATCTTATTTTCAAATGCTTTTATTTTTTCAATATATTTATTCCACAACTCTTGCTCACGTGGATACATTTCTTGTAAATATTCTAAACGTGAATCTAAAAGGACTACTTCTTCTTTAAATACACGCCAGTCTGCATAATGAGTTATCAATTCACACCATGTTGGATTTTCGTTACGTGGATCGCTAGCTCTTTTCAAAGTAATCGCTAACTCCGGAAACTTTTCATGGAATACTTCATAAGCCACATCTCCTTCATACATCCCAGCATATTTTTCACGTAACTTTTTCCACATGACAATTTCTTGCTCGTTAAATTGATATTTATGATATTTATTTGGTTCTAGATTTTCAAAAGTTACAACCTTAAAAAGATCATGGAGTAAAGCAACCCTATCAATTAATTCCAAATTCATTTCAATGCCTGCTTCACTTAATTCCTTAGCTAGAAAATTAGCAACTTCCCTTACTGCTAAACAATGTTTATAGATATTTCTAGGAACAACATAATCATCAAAGTACTGTAAGGATATTTCTTTTGTAGGTAAATTCATTGGAAATAAATAAAATAAAAAAACAAAGAATTAAAAAGCTATCTAAGCAGCTTTTCCTTCTTCTTTTTTATCTTTCTTCTCTTTGAATTCTGCATCAACAACATTCTCTTCTCCGTTATTGTTATCTTTAACAGAATCTGAAGCATCAGAATTAGCTTTTTTATCAGCTTTACCATCGGAATTAGCAGCTTGTTCTGATTGTGCTTTAGCTGCAGCTTCTTGATACATTTTAGTGCCAATCTCTTGTACTAATTTGTTCAATTCTTCAATTTTAGCATTGATTTTAGCTGCATCACCAGATTTACGTTCTTCTTCTAACTCTGAGATTTTATCTTCAATTTTCTTCTTAGTATCGGCATCAACTTTATCCTTGAATTCTTCCAACATCTTTTTACTTTGGAAGATAACTGCTTCTGAGTTGTTTTCAGCTTCAACTTTAGATTTTTTCTCAGAATCAGCTGCTTCATTCTTCTTAGCTTCTTCTTTCATCTTTTCAACTTCATCTTTATTTAAGTTACTGGAACCTGTTATCTGAATCTTATGTTCTTTACCAGTCCCTTTATCTTGTGCACTTACATGTAAGATCCCATTTGCATCAATGTCAAAAGTAACTTCAATTTGTGGAACTCCACGTGGAGCAGGAGGTATACCTACCAAATCAAATTGACCTAATACTTTATTATCATTAAACATTGGCCTTTCTCCTTGTCCAACACGGATAGTTACTGCAGGTTGATTATCAGCCGCTGTAGAGAAAACCTGAGACTTTTTTGTTGGAATAGTAGTATTTCTTTCAATTAATTGAGTAAATACGCCACCAAGAGTTTCAATCCCTAAAGTTAAAGGAGTTACATCTAACAATAAAACATCCTTAACATCTCCTGCAATTACTCCTGCTTGGATAGCTGCTCCCATTGCTACTGCTTCATCTGGATTGACAGATTTATCTCCTTCTTTACCAACAATTTTCTTAACTAATTCTTGTACTGCCGGTATTCTAGTAGATCCACCAACAAAAATAACTTTTTGAATTTTATCAATAGATAAACCTGAATCATTTAAAGCATTCTTCACTGGAGTTTCTAATCTTTTTAAAATTCCAGAAATTAATTCTTCAAACTTAGCTCTAGTTAATTCTTCTTTGATATGTTTTGGACCATTTTGATCTGCCGTGATGAAAGGAATACTTACTTCCGCTTTCATTTTAGTAGATAATTCAATCTTAGCTTTCTCTGCTGCTTCTTTTAACCTTTGTACAGCAGTAGCATCATTGTTTAAATCTATACCAGTTGACTTTTTGAAACTGTCAACTAAATAATCGATGATTACTTGATCTACGTCATCTCCACCCAAATGATTATCACCATTAGTAGATTTAACTTCAAAGATTCCACCGCCAAGTTCTAGCACTGAAACATCAAAAGTTCCACCACCAAAATCAAAAACTAAAATATTATGTTCAGAATCTCCTTTATCTAAACCATAAGATAAAGACGCGGCAGTTGGTTCATTAACAATTCTAAGAACATTTAAACCAGCAATTTCTCCTGCATTTTTAGTAGCTTGTCTTTCAGAATCATTGTAATAAGCAGGAACTGTAATAACAGCATTCTTAACTTCCTGACCTAAATAAGCTTCAGCATCTCTTTTCAACTTTTGTAAAACCATTGCAGAAATTTGCTCAGGAGTGTATTCTTTTTTATCAATCTCAACCTTTTCATTAGTACCCATCTTTCTTTTGATGGACCTGATAGTATGTGAAGGATCAACAATCGCTTGATTTCTAGCTACTTGGCCAACAATGATTTCTCCATCCTTGATATGAACTACGCTGGGAGTTGTTCTTGTTCCCTCTGCGTTAGTAATAATAGTTGGTTTTCCACCTTCCATTACACTAACTGCGGAGAAAGTTGTACCTAAATCAATACCAACGGTAGCTCCAGTTACATTATTTTTATTTTCAGTGTTTTCATTATTTTTATTTTCTGTTGAATTTTTTTCTTTTGTCATTTTTCAATATCCTCCATTAAGAATTATTATTCTTTATTTATTTCCTCATTCAATGTTTCATCATTATTTTCAATATCATTTTTTTGTTCTTTTTTACCCGCACTTACTTTAACTCGTGCATGCCTAATAACCTGATCACCCATCTTGAAACCTTTTTGAAATTCCTCTACAATTGACCCTTCAGGTAAATCTGAATCAACTTTCATTAAAGCTTCATGGCAGGCAGGATTAAATTGTTCATTTTCTGTATTAATTTCTTCTACTCCTGCATCTTTTAAGATGGCATTCATTTGTGTGTAAATCATCTCTACACCTTCAATGAAATCATGATTACCTTCGTTTTTATCAACACTCTTAAGAGCTAAATCAAAATTATCAACAACTGGCAAAATTTGAGTAATCATTCCTCTTGAAGCCATTGATCTTATTTCTTCAATCCTCTTATCAGTTTGTTTTCTAAAATTTTCAAAATTAGCTTGTGTTCTCTGCAAGAGATCTTTCATTTCAGCTAATTGATCATTCTTATTTTTCATCATAGCTTCTTTCTTTTGCTTTGTTTCAGTCTGTTTTTTTTCTTTCTTGGCCATGTTTTGAACCCATTTAGTTTATTCTGTGTGTTGGCTTTAAGTCAACATAGTAGTCTTAAAATGCATTTACTTTATAAATTTTATGGAAAAATCTTAAAAACAAAGACAAATTACACACAATATGGCTAAAAGAGTAACCATCATAAAAGTACGAAGAACAGAAGAAAGAGATGTCAATAGAGATTTACAATGGTTAGGAAATTCCCTAGGTTTATTTAATTTACGAGATAAGGACAGCAGTTGTTTTCGTATATTCATCACATTAGTAAGGAAATCTAAACAAAATAAACCACTTTCTTCAGATCAAATAGCTGACAGATTGCACCTTACTAGAGGAACAGTTGTGCACCATTTAACCAAATTAATGAATTCAGGAATTGTAATCAGAGAAAAAGAAGGCTATCTTCTTAGAGAAAGAAATTTACACCGCGTTATCCAGGATATACGAAGAGACATGGAATCGATGTTCTCAGAATTGGATGAAGTTGCTAAAGATATCGATGAAAGACTAGGTTAAAATAAAAATCATCAAAAAATCATTTTTTCTTCCCAAAAACTTTTTCTAATAAAAAAACTAGGAAGAAACCTAAAAACCCAAATAAAAACACCATTAGATCTACACCGCCATTACTGGAGATTTCCATCATTGGAACTTTTAAAGACCCTACCATCAATCCAACAAGGAAAGCCATAGTTAAAAATTTAAATTTTCTAAGGAAGAAATTGATAACCTTTGAAAAAATCATCAATCCAGAAATTGCCCCTGCAAAAAAAGTTAACAGAACAAAAATTTCGTAAGAATGAAGAGAATCTATCAAAAACTGATATTGTCCCAACAATAACAAAATGAAAGCACCAGATATACCCGGTAACAACATTGCACAGATAGCTAAAGCACCAGAAAAGAAAACCATCAATAAAGAATGATTATTACCAAAAGCAGTTGCTTCAGAAAGAGAATAAGCAAAAATAAAACCCAAAACAACAAAAATGATTTTCTCAAAGTCTTTTTTTCCCAATTGTTTTATAAAAATTAAAGCTGAAGAAAAAATCAAACCAAAGAAAAAAGCAAAAGTCATTGCAGGATTATTCTCTAAAAATAGTTTAATCAATTTAGAAAAGAAAAAAACAGATAAAACAACACCTAGGCCCAGAGGAATGAATAAAGCAAAATCAATTTTTCTAATAACAGACCAGGACCTTTTCCATTTACCTTGAACAAACAAAGGCATAAAGGAAAGATCAATTTCACTTAAAGAGAGAATTAACCTTTGATAGATCCCTGTAATAAAAGCTATTGTCCCCCCAGATACACCAGGAATGACATCCGCTATCCCCATACAAATTCCTCTTAAAAAGATTAGAATACTTTCTTTAGACAAAGGCATTGTTAAAAACAACTGAGTAGGCTTTAAATATTTTATTACTAACAGAATCATTCAAACATTAAATGTTTATTCTATTTTTACAGAAAGGACAAAAAACACCTTTAACTCCTTTGAACATACAAGAGATAAATTTCTTATTACAAGATATACAATCTAATTTGTTTCTTTTAATGATACCCACCACCCTCAAAATTTAAGATAATAAAAAAAAATTAAAATTTAACTTAACTCCATTATTAATCAGAAGCAAGTTTCCAGACTGTTTTTATTCCAACAATCAAAGCCCCAGGACTTACAAAAACTCCAACATTCATAATTGCAGTTTCTAAGACATCGCCAATAGTAGGAATTAAACCAAAGTTAAAAACCCCTGCTAAGATTATTGCAATTGCTGCAATTAAGAAAGGCATTGTTTCTTTGACTGTAAGGTTAATAGCACCAACAACAATCCCTAAAATCACTAAGCTTGAAAATAAAGCATTTTGATTTAAATAGTTAGTAAACAAGCCAGATAATAAAGCTATAAATATCCCTGCTAAAAAAGCGTAGTGCGCAATCTTATGGAGTTCCAAAGAACCACTAGACTTTCTTTTCCTCTTTTTTGCCATATAAATATCACCTCTAATATGATAATTAGAATAAATCTTTTTCAATATATAAATCATTCGGTTTTAATAAGAGGTTAAATTTATAAAAATAAAAGGAGAATTAAGAAAAATGACTCAATTCACATTAAATAGATGTAAAACTAAAGCTGCTTATTCAGCGAAATTAGTTAAAAGAAATAAATTAAATTTAGATAAGGTAAAAGACAAGTTTGAAATTGTTTTAGAAACACCAATCTTGTTAGTTATTAATTCTAAAGCAGGAGAAATCATAGTTCACGGATATGGAGAATTATTATTTAAAAAATGTGAAGATATTGATTTAATGAAAGAAATAGCTGAAGAAATTTATTCTATTGGGTTAGAATCAAAAAAATAATCTTATTTGTTCATCCCTTGTCTTTTCTTTTGTCATAGTAAATTATTTCCAAAAATGATTGAAATATTTCATATAACTTTCTTTAATCTTCTTAGAATCTAGAACAAATGCAAATGGTTGTTCTGCCCAGATAATTTGTGCTACCTTATTCCCAAAGATAATTATCACCATTGGTGAATAAAACCCCTTTGGTAAAGAACAATATTTGTAATTTTCTTTTTTCTTTCTTTTTATGTTTTAAAACTTTCTTCCCGTAATATTTATAAAATAGGTTCAATTATTAGGTATAAGTGGTTTCTGAGTGTGTTTTGGAGTATTAATGAATACATTAGATGATTTAGTTTCAGAGTATCAAAACGCAGTAAATGAACAAGATTGGACTAGAGATTTCTCTGATTTAGTTAAAGATTTAGATGGCCATAAGTATGGTAACAAATTAAACTTAAAAAATGAGTTCTTAGAAAAAATAGGTGTTGGTTATCAACATGATAATTATGAATGTGTAGGTTCATTACAATCTCACGCACAGAATTTACTTTATTTACAATCTTTAGGTGTAACTGATATTGGTAAAGTTGTAACTAAACTTCCACCGATATTATCCTTAAGTATTGAAGATAATTTACAACCTCATGTTGATTATTTGAAAGAGTTAGGTGTAACTGATATTGCTAAAGTCGTAACTAAACATCCACAGATATTATCCTTAAGTATTGAAGATAATTTGAAACCTAATGTTGATTATTTGAAAGAGTTAGGTGTAA
>CAZRHO010000025.1:6311-11748 GCA_964599955.1 uncultured Methanosarcinales archaeon | reverse complement strand
TGCCGGTTTTGTAACAAACTTAATTGTAATTTCATTTCAATTAGTGATTGTTTTTACGGCTGCATATTATTACCTTAAAATACCCGTTTTAAACAACTACAAAATAACTTTCTTAATCATATTATTAACCGTGGCCTTCTTTATATTTTTAGGAACATTTATTGGTTATTTGTTTAAAACCCAGGAAGGAACAACAATTGCCTCAATTTCCCTAGGAAGTTTATTCTTATTCTTATCTAACATAATTTTGCCCATTGAAACATTCTCACAAAGCTTTAGAGAATTATTAATAGGTAATCCTTTCGTACTTTGTGCAGAATTATTCAAAAAATCAATGTTATTTTCAGCACAGTTTCCAGACCTTAAAAAAGAATTAATCTTACTTTCATCTTATGTTATAATATCTTGTATTTTAGTTCTAGTCTTCCAAAAATTATCTTTTAACAGATTATTTAAAGGGTTAACAAATAGAAAAATTTTGAAAAGACCACACATCACTAAAGACAATTACTTGCGTATGCCCGATGGAACAATGTTAAAAAATCTAAGTGATTTAAAACATTCTTTAAAAAATATGAAAGAAGATACTTTCAAAATATATGTTAATAAAAGAAATAATGAGTTCTCATTATGGGTAAAAGACGTCTTTAAAAACCGTAAACTAGCTCGTGAAATTAAAAAAGCAAAAACCAAAGAAAGAATCATCAAAGTTTTAAAAGGAGAAGATTATAAGAAAATTGGAACTTCAAGTGAAAATAAAAAAAATAATTACAAAAACAATAATAACAAACGTAAAAAAATTAAATTAAAATTTAAATTAGTAAAATAAATTACTTGATCAAATAACCATTATTTTTTCTCATAAGATCTAAAGATAAATCTAATTTGAACTTACTTTCAGCATAAATCGTATAAAGAGGTTCCCCCCTTTTAACTTTTTGATGAACCTTCTTGTTAAGAAATAAACCAGAACCTTTATCCCTTGGGGCTCCTGCAACTCTAGCGATCTTAGCAATTATTTCATTATCAATCTCTTTAATAATTCCTGCTTTCCCACTCTTTAAAAGGTACCTGTGTTCACCAAGAGAAGGCCTCTTTTGCTTTCCTTGCATTCTTATTATTTCATTCATTTTAGCTAATGCCTTTCCCGATTCTAAAATCTCTTTAGCTTTCAAAGCACCTTGCCATTTACTATATTTGCCAGTCATGCTCAATAAAACTCCAGCCATATAAATTGCTTTCTTCTTCAAATCTTGAGGTGCCAAGGGATCATTTCTAAGAACCGCCATTACATCTTCTGCTTCTAACAAAGGACCAATGCCATTCCCTATTGGATGTGACCCATCAGTAATTATAACTTTTACATCCATCCCTAACTTTTTACCAATCAATTCAAACATCTTTTTCAAATGCTTAGCTTGCTTCATATTTTTTGCTTTAACAGTTTTCCCCATAGGAATATCTATCAATACATGATTTGCAGTAACTGAATATTTTTTAGCCATAACTGAAGCCAAAAGTTGACCTTCTGCATCAATAGAAAGAGGATGTTCTACTTCAATAATTTTATCATCTGCAGGAGCTAAATTCATTGATCCGCCATGGACAATACAAGCCCCACTCTTATTTACAACATTTTTTATTCTTTTTTCAGTCATCTCAACTTTTGCTAAACATTCCATAGTATCAGCAGTACCAGCAGGTGAAGTTATTGCCCTGGAACTTGTCTTAGGGATAGTATATCCTGCTGCCGCAATGATAGGAATAACGACCATGGTAGTTCTATTTCCAGGAACGCCCCCAATACAATGTTTATCTAAGGTTACTCCTTTAAATTTTAATTTTTCACCAGTCTCAACCATAGATTTAGTCATGTTAACTACTTCCTCTATATCCCACCCATTGATATAACCTGCAGAAACAAAATAAGTTTTCTCAACTTCTGTTAAACGGTCTTCAGTAATATCTTCTATGATATGATATAATTCTTTATAAGAAAGTTTTTTACCTAACAACTTATCCCGAATATATTTGACAGATTCAGGTTTGCCGGTAAATTCTAAATTAACAATGTCTCTTCCTTTGACATTTAAACGATCTAAAACTTCTTCAAAAAGGCCAATTTTACCTTTCGGGACAGCTTTACTACTCTCAGAGATATCAAGAATACAAGTAACTTTTTTCTTTTTATATCTTACAAGAATACGATCTCCAGAATGTAAATCTAAATTTTCTGCATCTTTTTGATTTAAAATAGCTACCATGATACCACCTGTAGCTATATCCATATCTTTAACTTTAAATCTCATATTTATCCCCTTTTTTATATAAAATAATTATTTTTTCATTTATATATGTTTGGTTTTAGATTAATGTTTTATAATAAAAACATTTTTAAATAGGCGACAATCATAACAATTAGAAATGGGCCCATGGTCTAGTGGCTATGTAGAAATATCCAATATTTTTGGCGTCTGCACCACAGATGACAGTGCCCTTACAAGGCATTGATCGCCGGTTCGAGTCCGGCTGGGCCCACCATTTCTTTTTAATAAAATAAATTTAAAGAAAAAATATTACTGATAAAAACCATTAACTAAAAAGAAAACAACCATGGCCAAAACAATTCCGCCAAGAACATCTTTCCAATCATGTTTCTTTAAATAAATTCTTGAATAGGACACTAAAGCAGCTAGAGAGATTACAAAAAACTTAAAGAACATTTTATCTGAATAATTAATTAAAGTAAAAGCTAAAAAAAAAGTTAAAGTGGTATGCACACTAGGAAAAGAAGAAGCATAAATTCTAGATATAAAATTATTAAAACTTCTTTTTTGTGGACGATCTTTAAAATAAATTAACCGAATTGTTGAAGAAATAATTAACGTTATTATTAAACCAGAAATTACCTTAACACTTAAATTTATTTTTCCAAAAGAAAATAAAAAAAACCCCAATAAAAAAAATAAAGTCACACTACCTAAAGAAGTAATATCTCTAAATATGATATCTTTAAATTTATTCATTACTTACCATATCTTCTTTCTCTAGATTTAAAACTTTCTATACATTCAATTAAATCTTCTTTTTTAAATTCTGGCCAAGTCTTTTTAATGAAAAACCATTCACTATACCAACTTTGCCAAATTAAAAAGTTCGATGTACGTTGATCTCCACCAGAACGAATTATCAAATCAGGTTGACTTTTCAAATAAAGATTTCTTTCAATCATGCCTTTATCAATATTTTCAGAATTTAATTCTCCCCTTTCAATTTTCTTACTAATTTCCTTAACTGCATCAACGATTTCCTCTTGTCCACCATAGGCAATAGCTAAGTTAACTTTTAATCCTTCATAACCCTTAGTTCTCTCTTTTAATTTTTTTATTCTTCTATATAATTCAGCAGGTAAAAGGTGTAATCTCCCTATAAAATCAAACTTAGCTTTTAATTTTTCAATCAAATCTTCATTTAGTAATTTATCAATTAAACTGCAAAAAATTTTCATTAAAGTCTTAACTTCTTGTTTGCTTCGCTTAAAATTTTGCATAGAAAATGCATATAGTGTTAATTCGTTAACCTTTAAATCCTTACACCAATCTAACAATTCTTCTACCTTTTTTGCACCATATTCATGACCTTTCCATGGTTCCATTAGATTTTTACGAGCGAATCTCCTATTGCCATCTAAAATAATTCCAACATGTAAAGAGTTAACTTCTCCCATCAATTATAAATTTTAAAGTTTTATTTAAAAGAGTTATCATCTTATATTCTTCTCCATAATCATAAGCCTTAAAAAGCTAGCAATATTTTCTATGACATGCAACAACAAATATTTGACATGTTGTTAAAAGAAGAAGAAGTTAGTTGGAAGACAATCATCTATGACTTAGTTAAAACTGAGCAAATGGATCCTTGGAACCTGGATGTCACCTTACTTACTAAAAAATATATCAATATTATTAAAGAAATGCAAGAACATGACTTAAGAATTTCGGGAAAAGTTCTTCTGGCAGCAGCAGTTCTACTTAAAATCAAATCAACTCATTTAGTTGAAAACGATATTTCTAAATTAGATGCACTTATTAACCAAGAAGAAGAAGAATTAGAAGATTATTATGAAGATGAATTAGGACTTAAATCAAGAAGAAAGTATGACCCTCTAGCCTACACCTTAATTCCTAGGAACCCTCAAGAAAGAAATAGAAAAGTTTCAGTAGATGATCTGGTTAACGCTTTACAAAGAGCAATGGCTTCTAAGAAAAGAGTATTAGAAAAAATGAAACCAGTTAAATTCAAAATGCCAGAAAGAAAAATAGACATCATGGAAGTTATCAGAGATGTCTTCCACAAAGTTGTTTATTATAGTAAGAAAGAAAAGAAAAGGAAGTTATCTTTTTCAAAATTATTACCTCCTAGGGCTAGCAAAGAAGATAAAGTATACACCTTTTTACCTCTTCTTCATTTAGAAAACCAAAATAAAGTGGCAATGGAACAAAATAAACCTTTTTCTGAGATTCAAGTTAGTTTAACTAAAAAAAAACAAGCATAAAAATCTTCATAAACTTTTTAAATGAATCAAATAAATAGGACTTATAAGGATGGGTGTTCTAAAAAAGTATAATATTTACATGATAAAATAATGAAATCAACTAAAAACATTAAAATTTCAGATAAGATCGTAGATCAAGTTCTTGGTCAAGACGAAGCTGTGAAAATAATCAAAAAAGCTGCTTTACAGAGACGTCACGTTCTATTAATTGGGGATCCAGGGACTGGAAAATCTATGTTAGGCATGGCATTAGCTGAATTATTACCAAAATCAGAATTAAAAGACATTATTTCTTTACCTAACCACAATGATGAGAATAACCCAGCAATTAAAGTATTGCCTGCAGGTAAAGGCAGGGAGGAAGCAAATAAAAGTAAATTAGATACCAAACAATTAACCAAAAATAATAATTTCTTATTATTTATTGTTGCGATCTTTACATTAATTGCCCCTTGGTGGGTTCGTTACCATTACAAATCAGATTTAATGTTTACTGCTTTCTTTTTAGGAGGAATGTTGTTCCTAGCGGCATTTGCCATCATGATGAGTATGGGACCAAGAATGCTAAAACAAGGGAAAGTTGTAACTCCAAAAGTAATCGTAGATAATTTTGGTAAAAAGCAAGCCCCTTTCTTTGATGCAACAGGAGCTCATGCAGGAGCATTATTAGGTGATGTACTACACGACCCCTTTCAAAGTGGCGGATTAGGCACACCAGCCAACCAAAGAGTTGTTGCTGGAATGATCCATAAAGCACATTTAGGAGTATTATTTGTAGATGAAATCGCAACTTTACATCCAAGAACACAACAAGAATTATTATCTGCCTTACAAGAAAGAAAATTTCCAATTACTGGTCAATCAGAAAGATCAGCTGGAGCA
>CAZRHO010000025.1:0-6301 GCA_964599955.1 uncultured Methanosarcinales archaeon | reverse complement strand
GCCATTCCCAACCTCACCTGGCCCAAAGGTTACCACCTCACCTGGTCCCTTCCTTTTTGTTAAGGTAGCTGCCGGTAATTTAGATACTATCAAAAACATGCACCCTGCCTTACGTTCCAGGATAAGAGGTTATGGTTATGAGGTTTACATGAATGAAACCATGACCGACACTAAGGAAAATAGGATGAAAATAGCTCGTTTTGTTGCCCAGGAAGTTAAACGTGAAAAAGGTAAGATTCCTCACTTTAATTTGACTGGAATTAAATCTATTATCGAAGAAGCTAGAAGAAGAGCTAATCGTAAAGGCCACTTAACCTTGCACTTGAGAGGTTTAGGTGGTTTAGTTAGAGCTGCTGGAGACCTAGCTAAAGAGGCAGGGGATGAATTTGTCAATAAAGATCATGTTAAAGAAGCTAAAAAATTAGCTCGGCCATTAGAACAACAGATTGCAGATAAATATATTGAACGTAAGAAAGAATATGAAGTTATAATGACTACTGGAGAAAAAATAGGTAGAGTTAACGGTTTAGCCGTTATAGGAGGAGGTTCAGCCCATTCAGGAATCTTATTACCAATTGAAGCCGAAGTAACTGTTGGTGGAAAAAAATCAGACATAATCGCTACTGGAAAATTAGGAGAAATTGCAAAAGAAGCTGTGCAAAATGTTTCAGCTATTATTATGCATTACTTTGGTGAAGATATTAAAGAAACTAGAGACATCTTCGTACAATTCTTACAAACTTATGAAGGAGTTGAAGGAGATTCAGCTTCCATTGCCGTAGCTACCGCCATCATTTCTGCCCTTAAAGGTATCCCAATTAAGCAAAGCGTAGCGATGACTGGATCATTATCAGTTAGAGGAGAGGTATTACCTGTTGGTGGAGTTTCTTCTAAAGTAGAAGCAGCAATAGATACAGGGATTAAAACTGTCATCGTACCTCACTCAAATATGCAGGATATAGTCATTGATAAAAATAAATTAAGTGAAGTTAAAATCATCCCGGTTACTAAAATAGAAGAAGTTTTAGAAAATGCCCTTGATTGGAACGGTAATAAAAAGATAAAAAACAAGATATTTAATGGAAAAACCGAAAAGAAATTAAGGACGAAGAACCCCAAATAAGACTACATTAGCTAATTATAAACAAAAACTTTAAAAACCAACGCTTAGCATTAATATATTATGGCAAGATCACAAAGAAGATCACAAAGAAAAGCATCAGGAGCACGTTATAGTTCATCTAGAGCTAAGAAGAAAAGCGAATTAGCTGGATTCGAAGCTTCAACTAAAGTTGGTGAAGAAAAAAGAGTACGTTCTAAAAGAACACTTGGCGGTAACAGTAAAAGAGCATTGTTAGTAACTAATGAGATTAATGTCGCTGATAAAAAAGGTAAAACTTCTAAAACCCAAGTTATTAATGTTTTAGAAAACCCAGCTAATCCAAACTTAGTTAGAAGAAACATCTTAACTAAAGGCGCAATTGTCGAAACTAAACTAGGTAAAGCGAAAGTAACTTCAAGGCCCGGTCAAGAAGGAATTCTTAACGCAGTTTTAATTTAATTAATTATTTTTATCTTAAGATTTTATTTCTTTTAAAAAAAATTAATAATCAATTTGTCATCATCTTAGCTAGCATTTCTTCAGAACCAGTAGGTATCATTGATTGAACAAATTCAATCCCAAATAAAATTGCTAATAAGAATAATATTATTCCTAATACTCCAAGAATTATTCCAGTTAAAGCCATCCATCTTCCTTTTAATTCTATTCTATGAATTTGAATAAATCCCGCAATCCCAGTAACAATAGCTAAAGTACTAAATAAAGGCATAATTAAACCTAAAACGCCCAAAGCTAAAGAAACAAAACTCATTTCTGAATGAAAATTAGATTTTGGTTGAAATTGTTGATGCTGTTGTTTTTCTAATCCTTGGCCTTGTGATTGTACTGATCGATATTGTTGAAAATCATTTCTTAATTTATTTTGATTTGCATCTGGCATTCTTTCTTTACCTCTTTTTAATTAGAGAATATATTTTCCTATTTAAATTCTACGTTTGACCTGTGTTAGGCTATCTCTACTCTTAAAATTTTACAGTTTAATTAATTAACTTATAAATCACTGGACCACTGGTCAACCTCACCTAGAGTATATATACAGGTGTATCTCATGACATATTACAAAAAAGAGGTGATATCCATGGTTGATTTAACAACAACAACAATTCAAAGATTATTTGAGCACCAAATAAAAAATTTAACCGAAAGAACACTTATTAACAAAGAAGACTCTTTTGATATCCAATTTAGTGGAGGTTGGTTAAGATGAACATGAAAAAAAGAATAAATTACCTCTTAAAAAAATACGAAGAAAAAATGACCGTTAGAATAATTTATCCAAAACAAACTTTTTTGGATGATTTCCTAATTGGGGCATAAATTAATTTCACCGTTTTTTGCCTGAACACCACCTTTAAGACGTGTTTTCTTGGGGGGATTTTCCCCCCTACTTTTTTCTATATTTTTGTAAAGAAATATAAATGAATAATGAAAATTAAAATAAATGGAAATTTTAACAAAAGAAGAATTAAATTTAAAAAAAAAAAAAATTTTTCAGAGAATCAAGACAGGAGATGTCTTTATCAGCCCCACAGATACCATCTATGGTTTAACTTGTAATGCTACTAACGAAAATTCTGTTGCCGAAATAAGAAAAATTAAAAATAGGCCAAATTCCCCTCTTTCAATTATTGTCCCTTCAATTAATTGGATTAGAGAAAATTGTTTTGTAGATAAAAAAGTTGAAACTTGGTTAAATAAATTACCCGGACCATATACTTTAATTCTCAAATTAAATAATAAAAATTCTATTGCTAAAAATGTAGCTCCTGAAACTGATTCAATTGGCATCAGATTTCCTAATCATTGGTTTACTAAATCTCTTCAAGAATTAAATTTTCCTTTAATAACTACTTCTGTCAATAAAACTGGCGAACAATTTATGACCTCTTTAGAAAATTTAGATGAAGAGATTAAAAAAAGAGTTAAGTTTATTATTTATGAAAATAAAAAAGAAGTAAGTCCTTCTAAATTAATTAATGTAGAAAAGGAAGAGATTAAGGAAAGATAGAAATATTAAATATCCATCTTCTTACCATCTACATAATAAGTTGGACTTTTGAAAACTTGATCTGCATGAAAAATAGTTTTAATTTCTCCACCAAACCAACTATTACTCCCTACAGCAATATGGCCAGTACCCATTACTTTTTCATCTAAAATCATTGAACCTATTAAAACTGCTGCCGGGTTAATCCCAATACCTAATTCCCCAATATGCCTTACTCGATGTGGAAATTTAGCCCGATCTTCAAATCTTTGAAATGTTTTTTCCAAAAGGTTGGCATCATTACCTTCAAGTTTAACAACACGTCCTTCCTCAACGTAAACTGTAACTGGTTCTTTAATTAAAATTGCACCGTTATCAGTTTTCATACTACCATCAATTACAAATTTACCATTAACACCAGAATACCCTTTTGGGGGTATGTATACTTCACCGGCGGGCATATTTCCACCTAAGCCATGATCGTGATATTCCCCGATATTAGCAATGGCTTTCATGTCTTCTACATTAAAAATAATATCTGTCCCTGCTTCAGTTTTTACACGAATTTCTTTAGCTTTATCCCATAATTTCTTGATTGCCAATCCTCGTTTCCTCATCCTTTTATAATTAGTATTCATGGCGTCTAAAAATAAATTGAAATGAGTTGTTTTAACATCACCCAGCCCCGTAGCAGAAAGAAAGCGATGATCCCTGTCCTTACAAAAACCACGAAAACTCTTTTCTTGACCAAATCTTCCTAATTTATTTGATAAACATAAAATCACAATGTTTTTTTCATTTAAACGTTCAATTGCTTTAACTACATGGTCATCAGCAAACATAAAACCTTTCTTAACATCTTGAAAAAGTAAATTTACATTAAAACCTTTATTTTTTGCAGCATGATAATAACCATAAGCCAACATGCTAGCTAAATTATTATCTTCTTTGCCATAGTCACTTATTATTAAAATATCTTCGTTCTTTACTTTTAATGAACTTTTAAGTACTTTATAAAACCTTGAAGAATGTTTCTCAACCTTATTAGTTAATTCCTTATCTAAGCCAAACATAAGCTATACTAGATTAAATATCTTAAAAAGATTGTTATTATTCAGTATCTGATTTAAATTTATAGATTTTACTAACAAAGAAAAAATAGCCGCCATTTATTTGTTCTTAAGCTTCTTTATCTTACAGACAAAGAAACCTTCCGTATCATTATCCTGCGGCCAAATACGTAGAGAATATTTTACGCCTTGATGATATTCTTCCCCATTAAACTTCATTATCGGTTTACCTAATTTAAGTCCAGGCAATTCAACCTTAACTGTTTCTGAATCTTCAAATTCGTTAAGTATATAGCTTACAACCACCTCATTTTCTTCTGGTGCAACACTACAAGTAGAATAAACTAATTCTCCGCCTGGTTTCAAATTTTTAAAAGCATTTTCTAATAGCTGTTTTTGTTGTCTTGCTAATTTAGTTATAGATCTAGGATTCCAAATTCTAATGGTTTTCAAACTTTTTCTAATAGTACCAGTTCCTGAACAAGGAGCATCTACTAAAATTTTATCAAACTGGAAATTATGAAAACGTTTACCATGCATTAAAGTAACTAAGACATTAGTTAAACAACTTCTTTGTAGATTTATACCTAATGACTGTAACCTTTGTCCTTTATAATCATTAGCAACTATTAAACCCTCGTTTTTCATCATCACTGCCATTTGAGTTGTTTTACTTCCAGGTGCAGCACAGAGGTCAAGTATTATATCACCTGGCTTTGGTTGCAAAACTAAAGGAGGAATCATAGAAGCTGCTTCTTGCACATAAATTTTGCCCAAATGATGTTCCAATAAGTTGCCTACATCTCTTCTTTCGGGGTGAGATATCCAGAAACCTTCTTTACACCAAGGTATCGGAATTAATTTCCACCCTTTATCTTCGATTGATTTTTTAACATCTTTAACTGAACTTAATAAAGTGTTAACCCTAATACTTCTTCTAAGAAAAGAGAGGTTATATTTTCTAAATTTTTCCCAATCTGTTAATTGTGAATAACGTTCAATAAATCCTTTCTTAAATTCATGTTGTTGAGCGTGCGGTATCGGTTCTAATTGCATCATAACGGTTAAAATAAATGAGTATATTTAAAACTATTTTGAAAAAATATATAAACAACAAAAAAACAATATTTATTCAAAAAGAGGTTTTCCCATGACAATTAACATAGCAATCAACGGATTTGGACGTATAGGAAGGATGGTTTTCCGAGCAGGTTACAAGGATCGTAAGATTAACATTGTTGCAATAAATGATTTAACTGATAACAAAACCTTGGCTCATCTTCTAAAGTATGATTCAGTTCATGGAGAATTAACTGATAACGTTGGATTTAATGAGAATTTATTAATTGTTGGTAGGAAAAAGATTAAAACATTCTCAGAAAAAGATCCTAAGAAATTACCTTGGAAAAAATTAAAAATTGATGTAGTTGTTGAAAGTACAGGTCATTTCACTGACCCATATAAAGCTGCCGTTCATTTAGAAGCAGGCGCTAAGCAGGTTCTGATATCTGCGCCAGTAAAATGTGAAGCAGAAAAAATTTGTCCAATAAACACGGCAACTTTAGTTCTAGGCGTTAATGAACATTTATTTGATCAAAAAAAACATAAGATTATTTCAAATGCTTCTTGTACAACAAACTGTGTAACACCAATTTTAAAGGTAATTCAAGATCATGTAGGTGTTAAAAGATGCTACTTCACCACCATTCATGCCTATACTTCTACACAACATCTTGTTGACGGCCCTGCTAAGGATCTAAGAAGAGCAAGATCTGCAGCAGTAAATATAATTCCGACATCAACAGGAGCAGACATAGCAGCAGTTGAAGCAATTCCAGAATTACAAGGAAAAGTAAGAGGTTTAGCGTTTAGAGTACCTATACCTGATGGAAGTGTAACTGATTTTACAATTGAAGTTGAAAGAGATGTCACAGTAGAAGAAATTAATAAATTATTCAAAAAACATGCCAATGATAAAATGAAAGGAGTTATTGAATATTCTGAAAAAGATTTAGTTTCCTCCGATATAGTCCATAATCCTCATTCTACTATTTTCGATTCCAAATTAACTGAAGTAGTTGATGGAAGAATTTTAAAAATTGTATCTTGGTATGATAATGA
>CAZRHO010000024.1:0-12096 GCA_964599955.1 uncultured Methanosarcinales archaeon | reverse complement strand
GCGGTTATACAAAAACTGCAGGGAATAGTGTTGCAATTAAAGTTGATGATGAAGTTATAATTCTTGATATGGGGCTAGGTATGGAGAATTATATCCGATATACTGAAGATCGTGAAGATATTCATGGTGCAAAAACTTATCAAGAATTATTAAAAGCAGAAGCTGTTCCAAATTATAACCATATTAAAGAATGGAAAGATAAAGTAATAGCAATTGTTCCAAGCCATGGACATCTTGACCACGTAGGGGCAGTTACTTATGCAGCTAAATTATTTGACCCAGCGCCAATCATATGTACACCTTACACTGCTGAGATTTTAAAAAGTATTGCCGCAGACGAACATGTAAGAATTCCTAATGAGATCATTTCTTTAAACTTAAATTCAACCTATAAAATTTCAAATAAAATTACTATTGAATTGATTAATGTAACGCATTCGATACCTCATACTTCTATGATTGCCGTCCATACGCCTTATGGAAAAATCCTTTATGCTTGCGATTATAAATTTGATCGTCAGCCAACATTAGGTAAAAAACCTAATTTTAAAAGATTGGAGGAATTAGGGAATGAAGGGGTTTTACTTTTAATTGTAGAATGTCTTTATGCAGATCAACATATGAAAATGCCTTCCGAATCTGTAGCTAAACAAATGTTAAGAGACATTATGCTAGGGGTTAATTCTGAAGGAAAGGCAATGGTAGTAACAACTTTTTCTTCCCACATTGCTAGATTAAAAAGTATAATTGAATTTGGTAAGAAATTAAATAGAAAAATAGTTTTCTTAGGTCGTTCATTAGAAAAATATGTTAAAGCTGCTGAAAATATCAAATTAGTTAGTTTTTCTCAAGATATTACTTTAGTAAGATATAGAGATAAAGTAGAAAAAATACTAAGAAAAATCCAAAAAGAAGGAAAAGAGAAGTATCTTATTGTTTGTACTGGTCATCAAGGAGAACCTAGAGCAATTCTTTCAAGAATCGCCAGAGGTAATTTAGATTTTAAGTTTGATCCCGGTGATTTGATAATATTTAGTTGTTCTGTTATCCCTGTTGAATTAAATAAACAAAACAGAGAAAAATTAGAAAGTAACCTACGTAAAAAAAAATTAAGAATCTTTAAAGACGTTCATGTTTCTGGTCATGCTGCTAGAGAAGATCACAGGGATTTATTTGAATTAGTTAAACCAAAAAATATCATTCCTGCTCATGCAGGAGGAGAAAGACCAGGACACATTGCAGAATTGGCAGCACAATTAGGTTTTAAGAAAACTCATATTATGGAAGATGGTGGCAGAATTAAATTAGTTTAAGTTTATAACTACTCTATTTTAGATAACAACAAATTTTATAAAGTCAATATTTCTCAAATTCTTGAGGGTTTTCATATGAAATTAGTCTTATCTGAGCCAAAATATTTTAAAGATAGTATTGGAGTTATTTCAGAATTAGTTACTGAAGCTAAGTTTAAAGCTGCAGCTGACGGTTTAGAATTTATAGCTATGGATCCAGCTAATGTGGCGATGGTTATCTTTAAATTGCTAAGTAGTTGCTTCGCTGAATATGAAGTTAAAGATTCTGAAGAAATTTGTATTAATTTAAACAATTTAAAACAAATCCTTAGAAGAGCTAAAAGTGAAGATATTTTAACTTTAGAAACTACTGAAGATAATAAATTAAAAATTCAACTAAAAAGTAATACTACTCGTTCTTTTTCTATTCCTACTTTAGAAATTGATGAAAAAGAACAAAAAGTTCCTGAACTTACTTTTCCAATTGTTGTAGAAATGAACTCTTCCATGTTAACTGAAGCAATTGAAGATGTAAGCGTTGTAGCCGAATCAGTTACTTTTCTTGGGGAAAAAGAGAAATTATCAGTTAAAGCAGAGGGAGACTTGTCTAAGGCTTTTATTGAAATAAAAACTGACAGTAACACTGTTATTAAGGCTGAGAGTGATGATAAATATAAAGCTAAATATTTTCTTGAATATCTTAAAAAAATGATTTCAGGGAGTAAATTATCTGAACAAACAACACTTTCTTTTAACAATGATTATCCGTTAAAATTAGAATATAAATTAACAGACAGATTATTACTTAGTTTCATTCTTGCCCCCCGGGTTGATAATGATTAAATAATATTAAATTTTCAAGTTCTTAAACGATACCCAGTTCTAAACATTTGATAGCAAATTATGAAGAAAAATAATACTAAAAAAATTAACAGAGAAACTGATGTTATTAAAGAGATGTCGCTTATTCCAATAAACCCATAACGAAAACCATCTACCATGTATAAAATAGGATTAAATTTAGCTACTTTCTGCCAAGTTCCAGGTAACATTGAAATTGAATAAAAAACTCCCCCTAAGTAAGTTAAGGGGGTAATTAAAAAAGTAGTAAAAACGTTCATTTTATCAAAACTTGTAGCCCAAATTGCCGTGGCAATTCCAGCTAATGAAAAAAGAATAGCAACAAAAATTACAAAAAACAAAACAATAAAAATATTAGAAATAGTTACATCCGTAAATAACATGCTAATTCCTAAAATACCTGCACCAACTATTAAAGCACGTAAAGTAGAAGCAACAACAAAAGCAACTATAATTTCCCAATAAGATAATGGAGCCACTAGCAATTCTTGTACATTACCTTGGTGTTTAGCTATATATAAAGAACTGTTAGAATTAGAATAGGAACTCATGATGACCCCCATCATCAATAAACCAGGAATTATAAATTCAAGATAACTTACTCCTGCAACTGAAGAGATTCTTGATCCTAAAGAGTAACCAAAGATTAAAATAAATAATGTGGAAGTTACAATTGGTGGGATTATTGTCTGAACCCATACCCTCATGAAGCGTGAAACTTCCCTCTGTACTAAGGAAAAAAAACTTGTAAAACTCATTGTGTTAATTGAATGAATATTTCCTCCAAATTTTTATTTTGATATAGTTTCATTAAATTCTTTTTAGAATCTAATTTTACTATCTCGCCATTATTTATTATTGCCACTCGTTCACATAATTGTTCGGCTTCTTCAATATAATGAGTGGTTAAAAGAATTGTCACACCATCACCATTAAGTTTTTTCATGTATTCAAATTAATTTTCTTGTTTGAACATCTACCCCTGCGGTGGGTTCATCTAAGATCAATATTTTTGGAGAATGAACTAAAGCCCTAGCAATCATAAGTTTCCTTTTCATACCACCGGACAAAGTAATAGCTTTCATTTCTCTCTTTTCCCAGAGGTTTAAATCCGTTAACAATTTTCTTATAATCCTTTCTCTTTTGTCTTTAGAAATATCGAAATACCCAGCATTAAAATATAAAATATTGTAAACGGTATCAAATTTATCAAAATTAAATTCTTGAGGTACTAAACCTATAGATTTACGAGATTCTTGATAATCAATTACTACATCCTTACCAAATAATTTAGCTTCACCAGAGGTTTTATTAGATAAACCAGTTAAAATATTAATTGTAGTTGTCTTACCTGCACCATTTGGCCCTAACAAAGCAAAAAATTCTCCCTTTTTAATTTCTAATGAAATATTATTTACGGCTATTACATCAGGGTACTCTTTAATTAAATTTTTTAAACATATAGCTGACACCACTTTGTTATAGTTTTTGGAAGCAAATATAAATCTTGCCAAAAGCACAAATAACAACAAACAAAATTTAATTAACAAAACTTATTTAAATGACTACTCTTGAGTAAGTAACTATGGGACGATTAGCTATAGATTTACAAAAAACAGCACAATGGGGAGCAAAATTTCTTTATATTTCTAATGCTTTTTTTATTACAGCTGGTTTCTTGATTGATTCTTCATTTCATATTGGAACAGTTATCCTTACACCATTATCCCTATTAAATATCTATTTTAAATTAATTCAAAAAAAACACACGTTACTAAAAAATTTTGGATTATTAGCTATGGCCAGATACATGTTGGAAAGTATAGGCCCAGAAATGAGACAATATTTTTTTATGAATGATACTGAAGAAAGACCTTTCAATAGAATTGAAAGAGCAGACGTTTATCGTAAAGCTAAAAATATTGACTCAACTGAAGCCTTTGGGTCTCAATTGGAATTTAATCATCATGAATTAAAACTTAAACATTCTTTCTTTCCTCTCGCTAAGAAAAATGTTGAATCTTTTTTGTTAACTTTTGGAGAAGAAAGAAAATGTGAAAACCCTTACACTATTACCAAACCAGTTATGATCAGCGCAATGAGTTTTGGTTCATTGGGAAGTAAAGCAATTTCATCCCTTTCAAAGGGAGCGTGTCTTTCTGGCATCCCTTTGAATACAGGAGAAGGCGGTTTGTCAAAATATCACCTTAATGGAGGGGCGGACATTATTTTTCAAATCGGGACAGCTAAATTCGGTGTAAGGAATAATGATAATACATTAAATGAAAATAAGTTAAAAAAAGTATCTAACCATCCACAAGTTAAGATGATTGAAATAAAATTATCTCAAGGGGCTAAACCAGGTAAAGGAGGAATTCTTCCTAAAGAAAAAATAACTAAAGAAATTGCTAAAATTAGAGGAGTATCTCTAAAAGAAGACGTTATTTCTCCCGAAAGACATGTAGAGTGTAATAATCCTAAAAATACAATTAAATTTATTCAACGCATACAAAAAATTTCCAAATTACCAGTAGGGATTAAATTCTGTTTAGGTGATGAAAAGGAATTTTTAAATTTAATTAAAGAAATGAAAAAACAAAAAACTTTCCCTGATTACCTTGCTCTTGACGGAGCAGAAGGGGCTACTGGAGCGGCACCTAAAAGTTTCATGGATAACGTTGGTATCCCTTTACTTCCGGCCTTAGATTTAGTTCAAGGAATCTTAATTAAAGAAAAAGTAAGAAACAAATTAAAAATAATTTCTTCAGGGAAGCTTATCAATCCTGGTAAGCAATTGACAGCCCTTGCACATGGGGCTAATGCCATTTATACTGCTCGTGGATTCATGCTAGCTCTTGGTTGTATTCAAGCCCTACAATGTAATAAAGGTAGTTGTCCAACCGGAATTACAACTCATAATCCAATTTTACAAAGGGGACTAGTAATTGAAGATAAAGCAAAAAGAATTGCTAATTATGTGGTAAATATGGACAAAGAATTTAAAGAATTATTGGCGGCCATGGGTTGTAAATCCATAGAAGAATTAAATAAAAGTTATATTTATAATGTGAATTAATTTTAACTTAATTCGGCATAACTAAACAAAACCTTAAATGGAACACACCAAACTAGAACTTTATTATATTTTTCTAGGTCTATGGAAGAACCAACCTTATAATTGACATTTCCTTTAGTGGCTTTAATCTTTCCTAAATCAACATAATCATTGGCTTCCAAATCTGGAGATAAATATATGTGCAAATTAGGCCCATTAGTAGTCTCAAAATTTTCAAACCTTAATATTTTCTGTTGATCGACATTAATTAGAATAACTTTACCTTCTACTTCATGGGCTTGTGCTAAAAGTTCTCCTTGAGATATAATTTCCGATTCAAACGGACTTTCTTCATTCATGACAACAGATTTCTCTTTCATTTTTTTCATCTCTTTATCAAATAATTCTTTCATTGCTGAATCCATTTTAGTTTTAGAATCAACATTAAGGTCTTCTAAGGGAGAAGGTTCATAAATTTCTACAGTTTTGAAGGCAGGAGAAATTAAATACCAACTTAAAAATAAAATAAAAAATAAAGAAACCGTAATAAATATTTTTTTCATTTTGTATTAAGATAGCTTAACAGATATAAATTTTGTTGAAAATAGAGCCTGTAAAGAACACATTACACTATGTGTAAAAACCTGTTTTTTACATAAACCTTTTATAATAGATGATTTGAATAATCACATTAAAATTCACAGGAGGTGTGATTAATATGGAAGAAATTAATAATGAACCTCAGGCTCAGCCTGATCAAAAAAATAATTTTAATCCTTTGAAGGAAGAAAAAGTAGAAGAAAAAACAAAAAAAGGGAGTGTAGATCAATTTAGTAAATGGGCAGCAATTATCCAAATTGTACTTTTAGTTTTCATTGCTTTTCAAGTTAATGACATGGGTAGCACAAATGTAGCACCAAGCGGAGACAGTCCTACTGCAATACCAAGTGCACCTGAACCTAAAGCGCCAGAACCAGTTAAGGACTTAGAAGGTTTAATGGATGATGATACAATTAAAGGTGAAAAAGATGCGCCAGTAACTATTGTAGAATTTAGTGACTATGAATGCCCTTTTTGTGCAAGGTTTTATAGCCAAACATATGGACAAATTGAAGAAAAATATATCAAAACTGGAAAAGTTAAATTAATTTTCAGAGATTTCCCATTAGGTTTTCATGTGAACGCTCAAAAAGCAGCAGAAGCAGCTGAATGTTCAGGGGAACAAGGTAAATACTACAAAATGCACGACGTTTTATTTGAGAAAGGAGTGAAAGGTGGAGTAGATTCCTATAAAGAATTTGCTGAAGAATTAGGTTTAGACATGGATCAATTTAATGACTGTCTTGATTCCGGAGAAATGGAAGACGAAGTTAAAAAGGACATGTTAGATGGTCAGAAATATGGTGTACAAGGAACTCCTGCTTTCTTCATAAATGGAAAATTAATTTCTGGAGCTCAACCTTTACCTGTCTTTGAACAAATAATTGAAGCCGAATTGAGTAGTTAAATTTTTAAATTATTTTATTTTCTTTTTTTATATGGAATTTATTAACTTTACAAAAGCTGCAAAAGAAGTTTATCAAAAACCCAAATATTATTCTATTACTGCTATCTTTGCAATTTCAATATATGTCTTAAATGTAGCTTTTCATAATAGTTCTTTTATTACTAGAGATTTTTCATTTTCTTTGTTCTTAAAAATGATTATTGGTTTTATCAATACTATTCCTTTACTTTCGTTTATATTTTTAATTATCATTGCAATTTTGGGAGGAATTTCCTTAACCTATAGTATATTCTTACTAAAAAGACAAATTAAACAAAATGCTTATGCAAGTTCTTCTAGTATCATTGCTAGCGTCTTAGCTCCAGCATGTCCATCTTGCGCATTAGGGTTATTGAGTATCCTTGGTTTAAGTGGGTTCTTAGCTGCTTTGCCATTTAAGGGCTTAGAATTAGGGATATTTGCAATAATTATATTAATTATTTCAATCTATTATTTATCCAATAAAATTACGGCTAAAGTCTGTGAACCTAAGAATTAACTTCTAATTGAAAATTTTTATTTATTCTCTTTATATATTGTAATAACTTCAATTTTATTTTTCCTTTTAACTCTTCTTCAAATGGTAAATTATTTACTTCTTTATCCCAATCAATTTGTGGCAATTTATTGAAATAACCAAGTAAATTTCTTCCTGCATTTTGACAACCTTCTTCTAACTCTCGAGAATATTTTGTATTTAAATCAGATAATACCATGAATCTAGTGAAGCCATTTACTCCGGCTTTCAAATAAAGTTCAACGTCACCAATACGATCCTTAACTAAAGCTACTTTTATAATTAAATTTGGACAATTTATTCGTAATTGTGCTATCCACCAAGCCATATATTCTGGATCAGGGGAAGGTACCTCTGCAAAAATTGTATTTTCAATTGGTTTAAGAAAACATAATTGAACTTGATTAATGTCATACTCTTTGATTTTTTTTATGACTAAATCTAAGTCTTCTTTTTTTTCACCTATACCTAGAATGATCGTTATTAATTTCTGTAAATTCTCTTCTTGTAAATTTTTAAGAAATAATAATAAAGATTTTAATGGTTTTGAAGGACAAATAAAATTGTGAAGTTCTTCATTAAAAGATTCAATTGCTGACCCCATCCCTTTAATATAAGGTTTTAATTTAACAATTTCACTCTTAGAATAAGGACCAAAATTCATCATTATTTTTTTGTCAAGAATTAGATTTATTTTTTTTAATAAATCCGTTAAATATTCTACAGATTCTACTCTTAAACCGCCAGTGATATAACCTATGTGCCAACCCATCTTTTTACATAACAAAACTTCTGCTAGAATTGATTCCTTACTTCTAATTGCTTTTGGTTCAATTCCTTGCTTATGTTTTGGTTTAGTAGAAAGATAACAGTATTTGCAATCGGCAATACTACAAGTCCAATTTATAAAAATTGATCTTTCAAAATAAGATTCATTAGTGAAATTCTTCTGATATATTTTATCTGCTTTTTCTATTAAATTATTTAATTCCTTGTTCATATATGGAAAAAATAGACTTATTTTAAAAAATTAAGTAAAAAAAAGAAAAAATCAATTTACAATAACTTTCCCTTTCATACCCATTCCTGCATGAGGCTGGCACACATAATAATAAGTGCCCGATGTATCAAAAGTAACTTCTTTAGTTTCTCCAAAACCTACATTAAAACCATTTTCTTTAGGTGTTTTCTTACCACTTTCCCAATCTTCTTCAGTTACTTCGACCGCATTATGACTACCACTTGTTGTAAATTCAACACTGTCGCCTACATTTATAATAACTTCATCCGGTGAAAAACTTAAACCAGAAGTTTTAACTTCAATTTTTTTTGCTTCAACTATTGGAAGGGTCAATTCTTCCATTTCTTCTTCTAATTCTTCAATTTCATCCAATTCTGGTTCATCCATCATTTCTTCTTCTTCCAAATCAACTACTGATTCTTCTATAGTTGATTCACTTTCTTCTACTACCTCAACACCCGCGGAACAACCTAATAAAAACAAACTAATAATTACCATACTTAAAACAAATAATTTTTTCATACTTAACACCTCTAAATTTTTTATAATAATTGTAATAAAAAACAATATTTAAATTTTATTCAAAACAAAGTTCTAATTCCCTGATTAAAGTGTCTTTTTCCTTACTTATGTTTTCTCCAATGAAAACAATTTTATTTCCTATTTTATCAGTTCTTTCTAATGACCATCTTCCAGCTACAAAGTTCAAAAGGTAAGCGTCATCATCTGCGATTAAGTAACCTTTTACTCTAAAAAATTGTTTTGGTAAATTTTCAAGAAAACTTTCTAATTTATTTTTGATTAAACTTTTAGTTTCAATTGTAAAAGATTCCATATGGTGATGGTGTTCAGTTTTCTTAATATGACGGTTTTCGGCTTCTACACTTAATAAAACATCCAAATCAACTTTACAAAATTCAGTTTCAATAATTGGCGCTTTGTTATTAACTCCTTTTAAAACCTCATAAATTTCTTTCAAAACTCTTTTATCGACTAAATCTATTTTATTTAATAACAATAAATCTGCTGCTTCAATTTGAACCTTGGCTGAACCGCTAATCTTCGGAAAACGATTCATTATGTCAGCATCGACCACAGTAATTACTGCATCTAAGGAAACAAAATCCAATTCGTTATTAATTTCTATGACCAAATTGTCGGCTTCTGCTATCCCTGTTGTTTCAACAATGATCGTATCTGGGTTGTATTCATTAATAATTTCTTTTAACCCTGCTTCTAATTCTCCTTCCAATGAGCAACACACACAACCTTCTAACAATTCTTTAACAGCAATATTTTCCTTCTTAATTTCAATTGTATCTATGCCCACTTCACCAAATTCATTCATTAAAATGGCAATTTTCTTGTCGGTTTTTTTTAGAATATTTTTAAGTAATGTAGTCTTTCCACTACCTAAATAACCTGAAATTAAAATAAGAGGGGTTTTCATTTTGTTTGTAAGATTGTCTCTTTTATTTTAGTTGTTTTATTTTTATCTGGATTATAAGCTTTTGCCCTAACTATCTTTGGAAATAGCCTTAATTTTAACAACTTATCTTGTAAATCCTCTTCTTTAATTGAATGATCATACCCTAAGCAAATTACGTCTGGTCTCTTCTCTTCAATTATTTTAAAATGATTCTCCTCGTTACCTAAGACAGATTCATCGACAATTTTTAAATTTTCAATTAATTCTAAACGTTCATTTTCAGAAAAAACCATCTCTTTATCTTGTTTCTGTTTGGTTTTATCTCTAGCCACAACTACAATTAAATAATCTCCATATTTTTTAGCTTGTTTAAAATAATCCAAATGACCTAAGTGAATTAAATCAAAAGTACCAAAACACATTATTTTCTTCTTAATCATTTTTATCAACTAATTTAGCTTTCTTTACATTTAAATAAGCAGTGTATTTATCTTCTTCAATTAACTCTACTTCTTCTAATACTATTTTTTTCTTAAAAAGAGGTCCATCTAAGACTAATGATTCAAATTCTCCACCTTCTCCTGCTAGATTTGTTCCTAACTTATCTCTCATCTTTTTCAATTGGTCTATCTCTTTCAAAGTTATTTTTTTATTTAACCAGGTTTTATCTAACCCATCTGCAGCAACTTTAGTTAAAATTATTTCAAACCCATAATCAATTACTTCCTGCATATGTTTTTCCTGGGGTTTATGCCACAATGGTGAAAATATTTTCAAGCCTAATTTGTCACAAATCTTTTCAATACGGTCTCTTTGATATGTTGAAAATAAAGCTCCAGAAACTATTCCACCAATCTTATACTTTTCTTTAGCTAATTTAATTGCGTTCTCTAGATCTTCTAATTCTTCTTCTTTCCTGCCATGTGTTTCTTGAACAATTATAGGAAGTTCCATTGCTTCAGCTTGCATTTCAACTAATTCAGTGCCCGCAGTTTGAAACATATAAGAATCTGGATTTTCTGATTTAAGTGTAATTAAGCAAGTTAATTGATAATTCTGTCTCTGCATGATGTAAGCTGCCGAAGTACTATCTTTACCTGAAGAAAAAAGAATGCCTAACTTTAAATTATGGCTAGGGTAGAAAGTTCTTAAATAATCTGATTTAGATTTAAACCTATCTTTCTTTGTTAATTTTCCAAGAGCATTGTCAATCCTTGAACCATATTGTGCAGCTGTTTTCTTTCTTAAAGAAAATTCTTCAGGAATGTCTTTATCTAATGAAATTTCCCGTAAAATGTATTTAGTTACACCTTCTTTAATCTTAAATTTTTCTGGAATCTTTAAAGCATATTTAATTAAAGATTTATCTAGAAATGGTAAACGTAATTCTAAATTATTATCCATGGTTAGGACGTCATCGCGATATAAATCTCGTTCATACATTTTCCTTAAACCAGATAAACATTCTTGATTAATATTGACAGAATTCTTATGGCGTTCATAACCTGCAAATATTTCTTCGCTACCTAATCCTGAGAAAATTACTTTACAACCATCTTCTTTTGCCATTTCACAAGCCAAATAGAAAGTTAAGGCAACGCCAACTTTAACTACATTAGAATCTTCAATCAACGGAACTATTTTTTCCAGATATTTAGGAATATCTTCCTGCTTAATTTTTTTAATTTTTAATTTTAAACCTAATTCTTTTGCAACTTTTTGCGCAGCTTCTAAATCTTTAGGAATTGTTACTGAATCTAGAACTGCAGTGTAGCAAGTGAAATCGAAATCATTATCCTTGAAATATTTAGCTAAATATGTTGAGTCGATACCCCCAGAAAAAAGGTGACGCGACACCCCCACCAAAAACGAAACCAAAATTTTTATTAGGAATCCTTTTCTTAATTGCTTGATCTAAGAGTTTTTGAGTTCTATTTTTTATTGTTTTATGATCTTCCTTATGTTCGGGTAAATATTCAAAAAAATTCCTTTCTTTAATTTCTAATTTTTTTCCTTTTATATTATATATCAAAATTTTTCTAGGGTTTAATTCTTCAACATCAACCCTATCTATCCTTTCTAAAGCTTTTTTCTCAGAAGCGAAAGCAAAATCATCAGTAATATAACTAAACCATAAAGGTTTGACACCTAAAATATCCCTTGCTAAATAAATTTCATCATCTTTATGATAAGCAAAAGAATAAACTCCATCCAATTCTTCCAATTTTTGTAAATTAAATTTATCTAAAAATCTTAATAACAAATCTGCATCATTTTCTGCCTGTAAATTATATTTATCGTTCAATTCCTGCCAATTATAAATTTCACAATTAGCTATTAAAATTCCTTCTTTTTGTAACGGCTGCGGAACATGA
>CAZRHO010000023.1:2302-12369 GCA_964599955.1 uncultured Methanosarcinales archaeon | reverse complement strand
TATGTAGCGAATATATATTTCCAAAATATTTTAAATATGCTGCAAGGAATCAAGAGTTATTACTAATTTCCTCCTTAGCAATATGTTTTATCTTCTCCATTGCTTTTCATTACATGGGTTTCTCCTTAGCAATTGGAGCCTTTTTAGCAGGGGTTACATTAGGTAACTTAGATTATAATCTTGAAATAATTGGAAAGGTAAAATCTCTTAGAGATTTTTTTTCATTACTATTCTTTGTATCCTTAGGAATGAGAATCTCATTAGATGCAATTAAGGAAGCTTGGATTTCCATCGTAGTTCTTATTTTCTTAATAGTTACATTCAAGCCATTCATAATCATGACAATTTGTTCACTATTTAAATATACAAAAAAACCATCTTTTTTTACTGCTACTTCACTTGCACAGATTGGAGAATTTTCTTTAATTTTAGCTGCTCAAGGACTGATGATAGGACATATTTCTAACGAATTCTTTTCATTAATAGTGGTTGTTATGTTATCAACCATAACTATAACATCATATTATATTAAATACAATCAAGAGTTCTATTCATTTTTAGAAAAACCATTAAAAATATTCGATATTTTCTCAACTGAGAGGTTAGAATATCTACCAAATGAAGCTAAACCAAAAATAGTTCTTTGTGGCCATAACAGAATTGGATACAGCATTCTAAGAGACCTTCACACAATTAAAAAGAAAGTTTTAGTTATTGATTTTAACCCAGAAGTGATTAACAGAATGGTAAAAAAAGGTTATCATTGTATTTATGGGGAAGTTACCGATGAAGAAATAATTGAAAGAATGAATTTAAAGGGTATTAAAATTCTTGTATCTACTGTTCCTGATCTCAAAGATAATTTATATTTAATTAAAAAAGTTAGATCAAAAAACAAAAAAGCAAAGATTATCGTAACTAGTTCTACCATTGATAATGCTTTAAAATTATATGAAAAAGGTGCAGATTATGTAGTCTTGCCTCATTTTTTAGGGGGAGAACACGCTTCTAATTTAATAACAGGGCTTAGAAAAAAGAATATAAGATTTAAAGATGAAAAGAAAAAACAAATAGAATTATTAAAAGAAAGAAAAAATATTGGACAAGAACATCCAAATTAAATATAATCAGACATTATATTAAAAATCAGACCTACAAATATAAATTTTACAAACATTAATAAAACAATTCTTTTAATTTAAAATTATGAACTTTCAATATATAGCTCCAGTTGAAAAAAGTAAAGATATTTTGGAAATAGCTTTTCGTAAGGCTAGGCTTAAAGGTAAGCAAAAAAACCTTAAGGGTAACTGGTTAGAAGTCATTAGAAAAAAAGAAGCTTTAAAACAAGACATAGTTAAAGATGTAACAGTAACTAGGTTAGCTAAAACCTTAGATGAATTTCCTGAAACATTAAAATTACCTGAATTTTATGTTAAATTAATGGAACTTACCCTTGATTTTTCAGAATATAAAAAGTCATGTGGGGCAATAAGTTGGGCTTTAAACAGAATTAGAAATCTACATAGCATGCATGTCAAAAGAATTTTTAAAGAGAAAGAAGGTAATAAAGTTAAATTAATTACCAAACAATTTTATGGTCGACTTTCATCCATTTTAAAGCAAATAGATCCACAATTAAAATTCTTAGAATCAGCAAGAAAAATTATGCGAACTTATCCCGATGTTAAAGAGATGTATACTGTTTGCATTTATGGCTTCCCTAACGTTGGAAAAAGCACCTTACTTAATAAATTAACAGGAACTAAAGCTGAAACAGCTGCTTATGCTTTCACCACAAAAACAATAAATTCCGGACACATAAAAATAAAAAATAAAGAGATCCAATTCTTAGATGTACCTGGCACTTTAGCTAGAAAACAAAAAATGAACAACATTGAATTACAAGCAGAACTAGTTTTAAAAGAAGTAGCCGACTTAATCATATATTGCTTTGATATCAGTGGTTTTTGTGGATATTCTGTAGAATTTCAAGAAAAATTATTAGAAAAGATAATCAAAGAAAGTAAAAAAAAAATATTAATACATATTTGTAAACAAGATCTTCCAGAAACAAAAAAGAAACTTAAAAATTTCACCTACGAACATCAAACTTTGGAAGAGATCAAAAAAGAGGTCTACAAATTAGCTTAATTTTTTATTTTCTAAAAGAGTTTCACAGTGGTGAAACTAAACAACTACTCAAATAAGAAACTTTATAAAGAATAAGAGTATAATTAGACATACGCGTAAAAAGATGGAACAAAGAGAAGAGAAATTATCTAGAGGAATTAGTGCACTTTCTAGAAGAAAAATTCTCAATTTACTAATCAAGAAAGAAAAAACAGTTAAAGAAGTTTCTAATTGTTTGAAAATTTCTGTTTCTTTGGCTTCTCGTCACTTAAAATTACTTTATGATTTAGGTTTCTTAAAAGTAAGAAAAGAATTTCCTTACAAATTTTATTCATTGAAAATATCAAGATTAAAAGAACTATTAGAAACCTACGAGATTATCGTTAAAAAGCAAAAAAATCATGATTTAGGAGAAGAAAATCTTTCCAGGGCTATTAATGCTTATTCTAGAAGAAAGATTCTTAGATCACTAGTAAATAAAGAATTAACAGTTAAAGAGATTTCTCAAAAAAATAAAATGTCTGTTTCTTTAGCTTCTCGTCACTTAAAATTACTTTATGACTTAGGTTTCTTAAAAGTAAGAAAAGAATTTCCTTACAAGTACTATTCATTAAAAGTTAAATCTCTCAAAAATTTGCTTAATATTTATGATCAGGTGTTAAATCAAATATGAAAAATAAAATAGAAAGAAAAAACTGGAAAAGAACCAATAAAGAAGATTACAGTAAATTGTATTTCCTTATGGTATCCTTTTTCATTATCTTTACCCTATTCATTTCATCTTATGAACAGATCTCATTATTAAGCGAACCTTCAAATCTGGAAATAGATCAGAATAATTCTTATTTTTCAGAGTTATTAAGCCATTCAACAAAATTTTTGACTGGAGCAGCAATAAGCATAAATGATTATGAGACACTTGGATGTGGCACAACATCTTGTTCATCTGAATATGATTGCGCTTCTGCTGGCTGTTATCACGGTTGTGACACAGGAGCTGGTGTTTGTAATGCAGGCGGTAGTTCATCATCAAGCGGAGGAGGATCTAGTTGTGGAACAATCGACTCAGATACTCAAGTCGGCAGTAATGAACAAGTTAATGGAACTTGTTTCACCATAAATACGAGCAATATAATAATAACTGGAAGAGGAAAAATAATAATAACTGGTAATGGGACTGGTTATGGTTTTAACATCAGTGATGTTACAAATGTAACTATTAAAAACATTGAATTTAGAAATTTTTCCACAGGGGGGTTTTTCAGTGGGGCATCGAACAACACCATCTTCAATACTACAATAAACAACACCCAAGAATACGGAATTCACCTTAAATCTAATTCAAACAAGAATAACATATCTGAAAATAATTTTATTAACAATGTAGATGACAACAAACAAATTATAAGCTTAGATAGTTCCGGTTACAATACCATCTACAAGAACATAATAGATTCTTCTGATGAACAAGCTATTTTATTATCTTCTTCAAATTACAATAATATTACCTATAACCAACTAAATTTAACTGGAACTCCTGATTCGACCATAGGGGTTATTGACTGTCAAGGTTCTGCGAGTGACAATAATAGGGTCACCGACAACACCATATCTACAAGTAATGGACACGGAATTTATTGGTGTAGAAACAGCCATATAATCAACAATACATTTTACCTTAATTTTCAGGGAAGTAATAGTGCAATTGCAATAAACCTCAAGACAGGAGACAACAATATAATTAAGAAAAATACAATAATTGCAACAGGTGGAAGATCCAAAGGAATCTCTTTTGATGGGTCTGACAACAATGTTGTCCATCTTAATATTATTAATCTTACTACAGGAGAATACATGCATGGCATTGGTTTTAAAACCAATGCAGGAACTAACAATAGTATTACTAACAATTTTATCTATACTAATTCCACAGGTTTAGAAACAGCAGCAGTTTATTTTTCTTCTGCAACTTATAATAACAATACATTTACAAATAATATTTTTCAAAGTACACAAGAAGCAGACATATATGCTCGTTTAACTAGTACTAGTCCAGTATCAGAAGCATATTTTATTAACAACACTATAAACAAAAAAGACATAGCTTATGGAACAGGAAATACAGGAAGAATATATTTTAAATGGTATTTGACAGTTAATGTTACTGATGATTTCTTAGAAGAAATACGAGGGGCGACAGTCGAAGTATTTAATAAAAGTAATGTATCGATAACATCTTCAAGCACTAATTTTCTTGGAGAATCATACTTCACTTTAAATGAATTCTGGACGAATGGAACTTTCAATCATACTTATGCCCCTCACTTAATCAATGTTTCACATTCAATTTATGAGTCTAATATAACTACAATTAACATTAGTCAGACCAATAGTACAAAAGTACATCTAATTATTCGAATAGGAGACACCCCTTATGTATATGATGTCCGTCCTTATAGTGGTTATCAGGTAAGTTATAACGACACTATTGAAATTGCGGCTAATGTCACAGACAATGGGATTATAGACACAGTTCTAGCCAATGTCACTCTTCCTGGAGGATCCAATCAATTGTTGACATTAGAAAATGGAACAAATCATCCTACTAAATTTAATTATTCATTTTCTGTAAATAAGAATATAGGTCAACATAACGTTACCTTCATAGCAAACGATACTAATAATAATATTAACAAAGTTAAAAAAACTATTTTTACTGTAATAGATCCTATTAATCCTAATTTAATAAACTTCCTCCCTTCGTTAGGATATCAAGGCAATACAAGTCAAAATTTAACTATTGGCATAACCGTCGTTGACGAAATAGCTGCATCTGCAGCAATAGCTCAAATAAACTACCCGAACGGAACAACCACTAACATTACCTTAAATTTGGCTGATTCTTCTTCAGGAATATTTAACATTACTTTCTCTTCTGATTACCCAGGAGAATATAATATCACTTTCCTTGGAAATGATTCCAGTAATAATATCAATGGTACTGAAAAAACATATTTTTCCATACAAGGTATTAAAACAAAATTAATTTCGCCGGCTGATGGTTATTCAGTTGATGGTCCTGCAGAAATTAGTTTTGTTTGTAATCAGACATCTTATTTATCCAATTTAACCAACCATTCTGTATATTTAAATCAAAGCAATGGATTTTTACCTGTATTAAATACAACTATTAATGGCACTAGCAATACTACAACAAATAAGAAATGGTTTTTCTGTGGACATCATATCTGGAATTGTCTTAGTTATAACAAAGATGGCCAATTAGATTGGGCAAATTCTAATAGAACACTTCTTGTAAATTGTACAGCAGAATCTCAAGAAGCCGAAGAAAGCCAGGGTTCTTATTCAAGCGGATCAGGAGATTATTCAGGAGATATGATGGGAGATATGATGGGAGACATGATGGGAGACATGATGGGAGACATGATGGGAGGAGAAATGGAAGGAAAGTATGGATCAGACTTTGGAAAAGATATGGGGCAAGACATGGCAAATGATCAAATGATGGGTAAACAAATGATGGTGATGATGGGCAAAGAAATTGTAGCTGCACCAGAAGCAGTCAAGGATTTGATAGACAAGAAATTATTCACTATAGATATTAAACCAAAATTTATGATGGAAATGATGACAAAAGACATAGATATGAAAAAAGACATGGCCTTAATAGGAATGGGGATGGATATGGGAATGGGAGAAGAAATGATGAAACAAATGAAGGAGATTATGAAAACTCAAGAGTTTGTGATTGCCATGAAAAACGATGCAGAGGTTCCAATTAAATTTGGTTTTGATGTTGTTCAAGAAGTTTCTAAAGTAGAAGAATTCACCTCAGAAATTGTTAAAAATGTAGAAAAAGCAGTCACTAAACAAGTTGATGAAAGAACTCGATCAAAAAGAACTATCGAAAGTAGACCTCCAACCATCATTACGGAGATTGATTTAAAGAATACAGAAACAGTAAAAATTTCAGAAATCATAGATCCAATAATTGAAACTAAGCTAGAAAATGAAGAAAAAATTGGTAAAAAATTGAAAGAGAGAGGGTTATCTGAAAAAGAAATAAAAGATCAAATATATGGGATGAAACTTAGAGATAATAAAAAAGTAAAAACACTCTCTACCAAGAAAACAGGAAGTCTAATGAAATTACCTGGACTTAATTTAATCTCTGAAGGGAAAGGTCTAGTTTCTTATAATGGAAGACCAACTTCAGGTGATTTATTAAAAACAAATATAGAGGACTCTGAAATAGATCCTGGTGAAAAGCTAAGATTGAAGAGCGGATTAACAGTTGGTGGAGAAAAAGAAGTAGCAATTAAAATAACAGATAAAGAAGGGCAAGAACAAGTTATTAAAAAGAAAATATTCACGGGGGCAAGGACCGGAGGAATGGTTGATGTTGACATAGATAACAAAGTATTAAACCTATATATGGTTTCACCGATTAAAGAAGGATCTTACAGCAGTAACGATTATCAATTAGAAGTTAACATAAATAAGAAATTAGAAAAAGGTATTTTTAACACAAATAAAAATAATTTAATTACTGGTTCATTGATAGTCGATAATTTAATTGGAGAAGGAGACACTGAATTTGCCGAGATGTATGGGCCTTTTGAAGCAAAAGATGACGAAGGAATAATAGTTGCTCAGGAATTGAGTTATGACTCAGAAAATATGAAAGGCAAATACCGTATTGTCTTAAAGATATTTAATAGGGAGGGGTTAGTTGCTGAAAATAATTATATTGTTAATTTTGATACAGGCGAAGTTATAAGTGAAGTCTCCCCTACAGTGATTCAAAGCGATGAAGACATTGCTAAAATATTAAAAGACAAAGTTGAAACAGTTAAATTAATCGAAAAGAAAAATGTAAAATTTCTTTCTCAGAGAAAATTTTTAAGTTTATTTGGAGGATCCAATAGTTTAACTTATTCAGGTAGGACTACAGCAGGAGATTACCTTAAGATAAAAGTTCTTGAATCTAAAGATAAAGTTATCAAGCCGGGTGAATCTTTTGAAGAAGCAATTAAAGTTAGGCCAGCTCTTACCACAGAAAGAGAAGAGAAAAAAGTTAAAGTAAAATTATTAACAGGAGGAGAAGAAGTTTTTGAGCAAGAGAACACAATTATTGAAGAACCTAAAAGAGGAGGCATCCTTAGTATAAATGCCCTGGATAATTTATTAGATGTTTATATGGTAATTCCAAAAGGAAACCCTACCGATAAAGAATATTCATTCGAATTTACTCTTAATAAGAAAGGAGGTGGTTCTGAATTTGCCGAATTATATGGCCCATATAAAATTTCAGAAGAAGGTTTAATCCTTGCTCAAGAATTTACATATAACTATAGAGATTTTAAAGAGAATTATATTGCTGCATTAAAACTATATGCGGATGGGAAGTTAATAGATGAAAGTAGATATAATGTTAACTTCAGAAATGGAAATTTAATTGAAACCATTGAAAATGTATCCAGTATTTCTTTTGGTAAAATAATCTTAAGTTATTCAATGATTTTATTATTGATATTAATGACTTTAACTGTTCCTTCATTTTACATGTGGAACTTTAAGAGAGATATCAAAGAAATAGGTTCTCAGCCTTACACTCCTCCAATTAACACGCCTCCCCTTAAGACTGTAGAAAAGTCCCAATATCAAACTATCATTAGGCCAGAAAAAATATCAATTAAAGAAATTTCCTCTAAAGAAAGATTAGAACAAGAATTAAATCAAATTAACAAAAGCATCAATGAATTAGAAATATATCCGACTAAACCCCGTAGTATCAAAGTAATAAAATCAGCAGAAAGAAAAACAAATAAAATTAAATTTATTTTGTCGAAAAGAAATGTTAAAGAATCTATTTTAGATGAAAAATTAAATAATATGGATCAAGAAATGCAAGGCTATCCTAATTCTAAAATTTTTAGATGGAAAAGATCAAATTCTGAAATAAATAAGGTTAATCAAAAAATAGAAAACATAGAAAAATCAGATACAAAAATAAAATCAAATAAAATTAAAATTAAAACTGTATCTCCGTCTACAACTGGTCACTCAAAATATTTTGAAGAAAAGGATTTGAAAAATAAAAAAAGCTGGTTAACAAAGGTTTTAATCAGAAGTAGAAGTGACCCTACTTCAATTATAGAAAAAACAAAAATAAAACCAATTATGAACAATAGAATCATTGAAATAAATAAAGAATTGGAAAAACTAAATCAAAAAAATTCATTTTCTAATAAAAGGTCTAACATTAAAATTAAATCAAAAATTTCTGGAAAAGGACAGATTACTAAATTCAGAAAAAAAGATTTGAAGAAAGAACAAATTAAAATTTCTAAGTTATTAACAAGAAGTAAAGAAAAAAATCAAAAAAATAAAATTGAAAAATCGGAAGAATTGAGAAGAATTGAGAGTGAAATCTCTAAATTAAGAAAAAAGCTAATAAAAAAATAATGAAAACAAAAAAAAGAAAGGATTGGAAAAGAAGAAGTAAAGTTAACCATACAGTTATCAAAATAGCTATTTTCATTTCTATTATTTTATTTTCCGTCTTATTAATGAATAACCAAATTAACCAACCGAATAACAAATTTAATACAATAAGCAGCACCCTAATTAAAAATATTGAATTTTCTTTAACTGGAGCAATTAACTTTAATGAATATCAATCTAATAACTTTGGAATTAATAGAGTTGGGGCAGATTGTGATGTGGAATTGGATTCTTGTAAAGATTCAAATTGGTCAAGAAGTACAACTTATTGTATAAATAAAAGTATAACTACTTCAGGAACTTGTTTTAAATATATGAACACTTCAGTCATATTTGATTGTGAAGGACACACAATCTCAGGCGATGAAGGTGGTTCCGACTATGGTTTTGAATTTAACGGTTATGATGATGTAACCATTAGAAATTGTAAAATCAATAAATTTGGTAGAGGAATACAAGTTAGCAGTACCAGTTTAAGAGTTAACATATCTAATTCTTCATTCGAGAATAATACTATAGGGTTATATTTAGATGGAGATTCTAGTATGATCTTTAATAATAATACAATTATATCAAACAGTGATAGTTATTCTATATATCTAAGTAATGGGGATGACTCCAACATTACAAACAACACATTTCATGGAGATAATTCAGTATATGCGCTATACGTATCATCTAGCAGTAGAAATAATTCAATTAGTGGAAATAAATTCTTAGGAAATGATGGAATATCCTTACATTCTTGGTTTGGAAGTACAGGGCCATCAAGTGAAGTAAATTTATGTACAGAAGGAAAATATGGAAATTTCTATAACAAAAGTGTCAACGAAGATCAAATTGAAGAATTAGATTGTGGACCGACACCAAATGCAACAATATATGTTAACAGCTCATTAACGGAAGAACAATTTACATTTGGAGATACAAGTGCGACTCAATATAGAGATTTAAGAACAGCGGTATTCAATAAATTCAACAAATCGCAAAATACAATATTCCTAACTACAAACTTAAGTACTACTTATTCGTCGGCTACATCACCTAGAAATCATGTAGAATTTGTAAAAAATAATGTTAAAGTTAATTGTATGGGGTACAATTATAGCGACCCAACCACCAATTCAATAATGTATGGGTTTTATGCAGACGGAAAAAAACAATTAGAAGTTAAAAATTGTTCAATTGAAAATTTTGAAAATGCAATATACTTAACCACCAATGCGCAAATGAACATACATAACAATTCATTTCAAGCAGGAAGTGAACCATACGCAATATATCTAGATAACGGAGATGATTCCAACATTACAAACAACACATTCCACGGAGATAATTCAATATATGCACAATACGTATCATCTAGCAGTAGAAATAATTCAATTAGTGGAAATAAATTCTTAGGA
>CAZRHO010000023.1:0-2202 GCA_964599955.1 uncultured Methanosarcinales archaeon | reverse complement strand
GGCCATCAAGTGAAGTAAATTTATGTACAGAAGGAAAATATGGAAATTTCTATAATGGAAGTGTTGCTACATCACAAATTACTACATTAGATTGTGGGCCGACACCAAATGGAACCATTTATGTAAATAAAAATGCAAATGTTGATGTAACTTGGGGATATAACGCCACTGTTAAGAACATAGGAGGGGCAATAAAAAGTACAGAAGGAATAATTGAAATAATATCTGGCACTGGGCCATATAATGAAACTTTAACTAGTGTAAAAAATAACTCTTATTTAAAGTGTAATGGAGAAACAATACAAGGCCAAAATACAGGAACTGGATTGACAATATGGAAAAATAGTCATTTACAAATTAATAATTGTACCTTTAAAAATTTTGACACGGGAATTTATATCTATGGGACATCTCAAGATCCAGCTACTAATAATATAATAAATCATTCAACCTTCTTAGGTAATGATTTAAGAGCTATTCACTTTGGTTTACAATCAAATAATAATAAAATAATTAATAACAACATCTCTGATAATGATGATTATGGAATCTACTTTGATACCTCTACAACAGTTAATAACAATATCACTTGTAATAACCTTCACAGTAATGCAGACCATGCAATTTATTTTAATGCAAATGGAAAAAACAACACAGTATACAAAAATAATTTCTTTGGAAATAATCCTTCCACTGGAGACCAATCATATGACAACGATGGAGACAATGAATTTAATGTTACAGGATTAGGAAATTTCTGGGATAATTTCAATGATACCTCGGAAGGTTGTGTTAATTCTGACGGGTTTTGTAATTCCTCATATAACTTAACAAAAAGCAGGGATAACCACCCATACGTATCTAGAGTAAGTTGTGAAGAAACTGTTAATAATGCTTCAAATACAGCACAAGTAATATTAAATTCAACAGATATAGCCATTAATGGATCTAATCAAAAATTAACCTGCTATACTAACATAACAGATACAAATGGCGATCAAGTTTATGCTAATTTCACTTGGTACAACAATTCTGTTGAGATGGTACATTTAAGAGGGCAATATGGTCCTTTTACCCAGGGCACTTTAGTAAACGTTGCCAACTTAACTTATAAGAACACAACTTCAAGACAAAATTGGACTTGTTCTATACAAGCTTATGATGGAAAAGATTATGAAAATGATTGGAATAATGCCACCATTAATATTAGAGACAACTGCGGCCATATAAATTCTGACTTGACATTACAAAACGATGTTGTTTCAGAATCGACTTGTTTCACAATTAATGCAAGTGATATAACCTTAGATTGTGCAGGTCACAACATTAATTATTCTTATTCAGGCACCAAAGGGTTTGGAATCAATGTTAGTTTTAACAACGTTACTATTAAAAATTGTAATATCCTTGAAGGCACTAGTACAACAATTCAAAAATACGCCATATGGACTGAGGCAGATAATGTAACTTTTGAAAATAATACAATAATTACTACTGGGTCTTATAGTTATGGGATTTATTTATTTGCAGGATCTGATCAAAATAAAATAAACCATAATAACATAAGCACAACTAGTTCTAATGCTTATGGGATTCATCTACAAGCGGCAGACAGTAATGTAATTCAAAACAACATTATAAAGTCAACATCAAGTAATCCAATTGCATTAAGAATATTTTCAACTAATAATATCTTTATAAATAACAATCTAACCTCCGAAAAACATTATGAGATTTATGATAATTCACCTAGCGGCACAAGTAATAGATATACTAATTACTTAATTTATAATAATAGTTATGGGAAAATAAAATGGTTAAATAACGGGTCAGGAAGTTTTATTCAAAATTTAACCATAAATGTTACTAATGGTCAAGGTATTGGTTTAGGAAAAAATTTATTTATTGGAAATAATAGTGTTGCATTGAATACATCTGCATTTAATGTGGGAAAAATCAATAGCAGTGCTAACATAACATTAAAAGGACTTGATTTATCATCGGTTAATCAAATAAAGAAGGTAGGAAATTTTACAGCAAGTAGTTCCCAAATTCAATCTACAGGAACAAATTGTGATGGTACAACTTGTACAATTATTAGTTATAGTAACGGTATTTTAAAATTTAACACCAGTTATTTTAGTAGTTTTGCAGGTAATTTTACTGAAGAAGAAACACAAGAAGAAGAAACACAAGCAAGTG
>CAZRHO010000022.1:0-12439 GCA_964599955.1 uncultured Methanosarcinales archaeon | reverse complement strand
CCATAGTTGAAGAAAAGACAAGCATTAACCCCATGTAACTAGCTTCCATACCTATGAATCCAAGGAACAAAGCTGCTAGGTATCCAGTGCCAAATAAGAGAACCATATTTATGGTTCCACCTAAATTTGAGACTAGAGCGACATTTTTCAACTTTTTAATGTCTATTTCCATTCCTACAATAAATAATAGGAAAGCTATCCCAATAATGGACATTGATTCTATTACGGAAGTTTCAATTGTAGCTCCAACGAGAGGAGTAATAATTGGTATTAAAATCCCTGCGATTACATAGGACAAAATTTGTGGTTGTCTTAATAAACGAAAAACAAAAGCAAACAAAGCGGCAATAACTACTACTAAACCTAATTGTAAGAATAATTCTCCATTAGCTGCTACCATCTATTACCTCTACTGAATAATTTAGATTAAAGTATATAAATTTAATTGTTTGATAGTGATATAGAATTGTTTGTTTTCTTATATATTTTCTATAAGCAAAGAGAAGTTAAATTAGTATTGATTAATATAATCTTAATGTTCTTCATAGGAATCATTTTTGCTATCGTATTAGGTGTTCTTAGTGGTGTGGTCACTGGTTTAATTCCAGGGATTCATGTTAATTTAATTTCAGTAATGGTTGTTTCTTTTTCACCAATATTGTTAACTTTTTTTTCTCCATATCTATTAGCCGTTTATATCATTAGTTTAGCTATAACTCACACATTCTTAGATTCTATTCCTAGCATTTATTTGGGTGCCCCTGATGAAGCACAAGCTTTGAATGTATTACCTGGTCATCGTTTATTACAAAGAGGAGAAGGCCATAATGCTATTATTTGTAATATTATAGGTTCATTGGGGTGTTTAATTTTGAGTATTATTTTATTTCCATTATTTTTGAGAAGCATGGAAAAGGTTTATCCTATAATGAAAGGAATGTTGGGTTACGTTCTCTCTATAGTCATGATTATAATGATCGGTAAGGAAAAAGGGAAAAGATTCAAAAGCCTACTCTGTTTCTTATTAGCTGGAACCTTAGGATTAATTGTTTTTAGTATCCCTAATTTAGAACAACCTTTATTACCTTTATTATCTGGGTTGTTTGGTGTTTCTATTTTGTTAACTAGTCTTTTATCTAATTCATCTATTCCTAAGCAAAATTTGAATAAAAAATTAAATTTAAATAAGAAGAATTTAACTAAATCTATCTTTGCTGCCTCTGGTGTCGGTTTTATTGCTGCTTTTTTACCAGGGTTCAGTTCTTCTCAGGCAGCTATTGTGGCAACTAATATTGTTGGTGATGTGGGTGACGAAGGTTTTTTAACTTTGGTTGGGGGGATTAATACTGCCAATATGTTAATTTCTATTGGTACTATTTATATTTTAGATAAAGCTAGGAATGGCGCTATAGTGGCAGTAAAAGAATTATTGGGGAAAATTAATTTACAGGAAGTGATCTTATTTTTAATTGTAGCTTTAATAGTTGGAAGTATAGCTTCTTTATTGGCTTTAAGAATTTCTAAATCTTTTGCTAAACATATTTTTAAATTAAATTATAGAAGATTAGTTCTTTCTATAATTATTTTAATTTCTGTAATGGTCTTCTATTTTGATGGTTTTATTGGTTTATTAATTTTAATTACAGCAGTAGTTATTGGTTTAATAACTTCATTTTGGCAAATTGGAAAAAACCATTTGATGGGTTGTTTAATTTTGCCTGTAATTTTATATTTTATATTATGATTTTTATGAGAATATATCTTTAATGGTTGCTGAGATTAAATTTATATCAATTAAGTAATTTTTAAATAAGTAAATTATTGTGCCGATAATTATTAAAGTTAAAACTGTTTCTTTAACTATAGATCTGTATCTTGCTTTTTTTTCCCAGTCCCAATAAAGACGGAAAATTCTTATGGGGTGTGGTAATCCTTTAAATTCATTATAACCTAAATCAACAAAAGAAACTTCATTTTTATTCATGGTTTGAGCCATTGCTTCTGAAAAGTAGATCTGATTTGGAGGAGTAATCCCTTCAATCCTTGAGGCAATATTAACTGGGTCTCCATAAACGTCGTTCCCTCTAATAATAACTTCTCCTTGATCTAAAGCAACCCTAATTAGTAACGGTTCTTTTTTTTTGTTAAGTTTGTTGTGTTTTTGAAAATTAATTTGTAATTTTTTTCCACAAAGAATAGCATCGGTAGGGGAATCAAAAGTAATTAAAAAAGCGTCACCTATCTTTTTAATTAAATTTCCTGAATGATTTTTAATAGTGGTTAAAACTAAATGATCAAATGTGTCATGCAATTCATTAAATTCTAACCTGTTCAATTCAACTGTTTTTTTTGTATACCCAACTAAATCTATGAACATAATAGATAATGTTTTTGACGAAATCTCCATTTATTCCTCCGCAAATGCTTAATTAGCTCGCGGAGGTTTTTAGAAATATATTGAAAACTTCTTCGTTTTTCTTGGTTGTTATCCCCAACCCAATCTTCTGATCATTTATTTATTATTAAAAGAAATATATAAGGATTGTTGTACTAATTGAGATATTTAGTCAGTTGATAATTTTAACTAAATTTAAATTAAATTTGGAGAATCACAAATAATCCCGTTGGGAAGTAATGATTTAGCTTTCTTGGCATCTTTTTCTGTTTTAATTGTGTAAAGGAAAACTTTAAATCCTTCTTGTTGGATCTTTTTAATAATTTTTTTATTAGCTTGTTTTAAGTGAAGATGAATTGAATAAGCTTTAATTTCTTTTGCTTTTCTGAATAAGAATTTATGACCTTTCTTAGATAATACTCCCAGTTGTAAATCTTTATTTAATTTAGATAATTTTTTTATTTTTTTAGAATCAAATGATGAGATTATAAACTGAGAATATTTCCATTTATTTTTCGTAATATTTTTTTCAACTATTTTAAGAACTGCTTCTGTTGTTCCTGATCCTTTAAGTTCAATATTTACTTTAACCCTTTTATTAACAAAATCTAATACCTCTTGTAGTGTTGGTATTTTTTCACCTTTACCAGCATCTAAAATTTTCAATTTATCTAAACTTTTTTTTTTAACAAATCCTTTTCCATTAGTGGTTCTGTTAACTTTTTTATCATGAATTATTATTACTTCTCCTGACTTGCATAAATGGACATCTAATTCAATCATATCTACTCCCATAGAAATAGCTTTTTCAAATGATTTAATTGTATTTTCAGGTTCATAACCTGGCGCTCCTCGGTGTCCTATTTTTAGATACATAGTTGATGTGATTTTTGTAAAGAATAAATATCTTTCTGTTAGTTGGTTGATAACATTTTTTATAAATTTAATATTTATTCAAACTCATTTGGCCTTTTCTTGTACCCTTGGGTATTTCTTTGATTTCTTGCCCTAGTTGTTTTTTAACATCTATGGCTATTTTAGTTCCAAGAAGTTGACTTATAGTTGAAACGTCTGTCTTTTTTAATTCATTAATCCCTTTAAGGCCATTACTATATAATTTTCTTGCACGAATTCTACCTATTCCTTTCAACTTTAGAAGATGCAATAATTCTTCTTTTACTCCTTTCTTGACTCTAACTCTTAATTTTCTTAATTCTTTACTAACTTCTTTGTAATCCTTAATTTTAGATAATTCTTCTGCAGCATAAAGTAACCAATCTGCAGATTCAATTTTGATTCTTATTTCTCCTGGTCTGATATCGTATTTTTCTAATAGATAATCTTCGTCTTTTTCATTTATCCAAGATTCAAAGAAGAGAGTTGTTTTAATTGAGTTCATAAACTCATTATATTCCAAATCAAATGCGCTTGGTTCTTGTTCTAATAAGTAATCATAATTCTCAATGAGTTTTTCTTGAATTTTATCCTGTTCTTTACTTTTAATCCTTAGCAAAGGGCGCATTTCTAAAGTATGAGAAATCATTTGTAGTAAAGAAAATGTTTTTTTATTTTCTTCATTCAGTTTATGATAGCTTTCTATACAGTTTAAAATGTGCTTGGCTGTTAGGGGATCTAAATAAAGTTCAGAAATTCTTTTTCCAATTAATGTCGGTTTTAATAATAAATTTTCATGATTATAATTCTTGTTAATTATCTCTGAAGCTGAAATGAAATCAGAACTTTTATCTTTTTTACCTCTAACATTTACAAACTGCCATTCATCTAGCAAAGATAACATTTTTTCCATGATTTTTTCTAATTTATCCATATCTTCATATTGCTTTGCCCAGAATGTTTCACTAAAAAATTTTTTCATTGATTTTTCATCTCTAATTATTCCAGATGTGATTAAAGAAAGTAAGTATGTCCTTAATACTGGTTCGGCAGCTAATTTAGAATAAATTTCTTCTGGTTCTCCACAAATATATCTTTCATAAATTTCATCTTTTTCAGAATCATTTTTAGCAATTACAATAGCTTCCCCAAATTTTTCATATTCTGGTCTTCCTGCTCTACCAGCCATTTGTAAATATTCTAGGACCGGGATCCAATCCATGCCCCATTTACCAGAAAAACGTTTCAAAGATTTAATGATAACTCTAAATACAGGCAGGCTTAACCCTGCTGCTAAGGTAGGAGTGGCACAAATAATTTTGATTTTTCCATTCTTAAATTCACTTTCAATTAAATCTTTTTGTTTTTGTATTAATCCTGCATGATGAAAAGCAACCCCTTTACGAATGCAATGCGATAATCTTCGACATTGCTTAGTAGGGGTAGAAGCCACTTTAAGGACTTCTTTTTCAAAATTTGGATGTAAAGAAGTAGATAATTTTGCCAATTCTTCTGCGGTTTTTTCAGCGCTAGCTCTACTGGGAACAAAGACTATTGCTTGTTTATTTAATTTAATGGTTTCTAAAGCTAGTTGTTTGATATTACCCATTTAAAATTAAAAATAAAGAAGATTTTTTATTAAATTAACGAACAAATTTTGCTTAGTATTATTTTATACAAAGCAGTTTATTGGTCAACTACATAAACTTTGAAGTTAGTTACTTCTACTTTATTGTTGGCTACTGGTGAATTTATTTCTTGTTCGGATACTTCAATGACCCATTTTTTTTCGATACTATTTCGACCATCACTGACAACTAATTTTACTTTCTTTTTTCCAGGGGTTACAAAAGTTCTTTCAATTGTGTTTGTTCCTTTAACTGTGCCTTGTCTTAACCCTAGTTCCCATCGATAACTTAATTGATCGCCATCAGCATCGTTAGCTAAAACATGAAACACTATTGGTTCATTAACTAAGGCTTCAATTGGTTCTGTTACAGGTAAATAATCAATTATTTTAGGTGGTTGGTTAACGTTTTTGACAGTAACTTTAACTGGATGGATGGTTTCTATTTCTCCATCGAAAGCACTAAAACTTAACCATTTTGTAGTTTTTTCTGAGTTTAATTTTTTGTTTAAGTAAGGGAAAGAGCTAACTAAATTGTTTTTTAGGGTATTTGTTTTATTTTGTACGGTGTTAAACAAGGGAGACCACTTTAATATTCCATCTTTAAATGAAGCCCCTTCAGGTAAATCATCTAATTTAACTGTTAAGTTATCGTTATCTGGATCTTTAGCTTTAACAACAAAAGTAAATTCTTTCCCCTCATTAATAATTAATTTGTCTGTTTCTACACTAATGCTTGGTTGTCTATTCTTTTTTGTTATTGTTATATTAACAGGCAGTGTATGTTCTAATTTTCCATCGCTAGCTGTAACTTGAACAGTATAAGTGCCTTCATCTTCATAACTGGTTTTCCAAGTGCCTTCTCTTCTTGTAACAGGTTCACTAAAAAAGAATTTGACAATATCTCCATCTGGATCATAAGCAATAGGTTTTATTATCAATTCTTGTGTTTCGTTGATAATAATATCCTTTAAATTATCAAGTGTTGGACCTCTATTAACATTATAAACATTTAATGGGACAATTCCAGAACTACAAAGATCTTTGCCGCAAACTTCAATTTCTAACATTTCAACTTTCTTTTTTATTAAGAAATGTTCTAATCGTAAAGAGTTAAGAACGTTGCTGATAAAACCACCGTTTCTTTTAAGTGTATTAAAATCTGGCTCCCAAGTGAAAGTTTTAGAATTCTGATTTAATAATGAACCTACTGGAGCATTCTTAAATTTAATTTTGATTTTATCTTTATCTGGGTCACTAACATTAATTTTCCAGGATAATTTTTCTCCTTCACTCACATCTAATTTTTTTGGTAAGATTAATTGTGGTGCTCTATCAACGTCAATAACATTAATGTTAATTATTTTTTCAGCTTTGTATTCTCCGTCATCTGCGATAATTTTAATTTTATGCTTACCTGCATCTTCAAACCCAACCTCCCAAATACCTTTCTCATTAAATGAAGAACTAAAAGTATAGGTTAAATTGTCGTTGTCAAGATCTTTTTTTGATAAATTTAAAATTAAAGTATTTCCTTCATTGATTGTTAAGTCATTTATTTCTAGCTTTGGCTTCCGATTAGTGTTTTTTACGTTAATGACCCAACTTTTATTTAATTTTGAAGTACCATCATTTAAACATAAGTGTAAATTGTGTTCCCCTGAGCTATTATAATCAAAAATAAAGTTTCCTAATTCTTCAGTACTGATAATTTTTCCATCTAATTCCCATGTGTAATTTAATTTATCGCCATCTTTATCTTCAGCGATAACAAAGAATCTAAAATTAATTCCTTCTTTTGCATCAACTGTTTCTTCTTCAGAAAATATTTTTTCAATAATTGGTGGTCTATTAGTTGGTAAAACTTCAACTTTTAGTCTCTCTTTAACCTCAAATTCCCCATCATTAATGATTATGTCTATTGTGTGTGTGCCAGCATCACCGTAGTTGGTTTTCCAAACACCCTCTTTGTTGAACGGAGTTTTAAAATTATAAACCAATATGTCCTCGTTAGGATCTTTAATTAGATCTTTAATATCAACTTCTTGTTTTTCTTTAATTGTTAATACTTTTTCAGTAAGGAAAGGTGGTTCATTTTTATCATTGACAATTAATTTGATATTTTCAAAGGTTTCACTTTCTCCATCCGAAGCAGTAATCTTAATATTATATTCTCCTGCGTCTTCATAATCTGTTTGCCATTCTCCCTCTTCATCTAGAGGTTCTGAATATTTGTATGTTACTTTATCGTTATCTAAATCTATAGTTTTTGGGTTTATTTTAACAAAATCAGTTTCATCTACCCGGAAAGTTTTTGTAGCTGCAAGGGCAAAGTTTAATAACAGGATTAAGACAATGATGTTTAGAATTATTTTTTTTGCAGCCATTTTTAATTTATTTTTATTAAAATTAAATTGATGATATTCTTTTTTGAACTTATTAAATTATAAATATAAAATAAAAAAGAAAAAATTAACCTTAATTGGTTAATGTAATTTCCACGATTTCTGGAGGCATGTTGACATCTTCTACTACTACATTAATCTGTTTAGTAACTTTGTCTTTTCCATCGTAAGCAGTAACTGTTACAACATATTCTCCATTGTCAGTAAAATCTGTTTCCCAGGTTCCATCGTCGCCAACAGGATCACTGATAGTTAAGATGATTTCATCTTCATCTAAATCACTAACTTCAGGATTGATGGTAATTGTTTCTCCTTCATTAACGGTGATGTCTTCAACTTCTGAGATTATTGGTTTTTCATTAACATCGTTAATAGTTAACATGAAAGAAGCTTCACTTTCTAATTCTCCATCATCTGCAACTACTTTTATTTTATATTCTCCTGCGCTAGTATGGTCAGTTGTAAATTCTCCTTCATTTAATGGTGCAGAAATATCTACACTAACTGGGTCGTTGTTAGGATCTGTAACTTTTGGTTCAAATTTAACAATTTCTCCCTCGTTTACGGAAAGGTCATTCAATGCCATAATTACCGGAGGTACGTTAACTCTTTCAACTATTAATTTTATCTTCTTTTCAGTTTTTAATACACCATCAGTTGCAATTAAAGTTACTACATATTCTCCAGCATCCCCATAATTAGTTTGCCATTCGCCATTTTCATCTAAAGGTTTACTAAAACTAAAAGTAACTGGATCTTCATCTGGATCTTTAATTTTAACACTTAATTTAACTAACTCGTTTTCTTTAACTGTTTTAGTGTACATATCTTCTTCAGTAGTTGTTTCTTTCATCTCGGTTGTTTCTTCAGTTAACTCTGGTAATTCAACTTCTACTTCTTCAACCTCTACTTCTGGTTCTTCTTCATTATCTAAAAGATCGGGATTTTCTTCTACGTTTTCCACTCCTTCAACTGGATTATCAATAGAATCTTTGTTAGTTTCTTCTTCCATTGCTAATTCTTTCTCTATCTTAGCAATCTCTTCAATTAAATCTGTTTTTTCTCCTGATTCTTCAGATTTAGGATCATCGTAAGCCTTATAATCTAGACAACCTACTAAAAATATTAACATAAATAAAATTGTAATACTCACCATTGCTTTTTTCATAATAAAATACCCCACATTAAGATTATTTCTTGTTTATTTAGTATTCTCGAATGATAAATGGTATTTAAACATTTATACGCAATGAAATATATAGTGGAAAAGAAATATTAGCAATCCTATTTCTTAATTATTTAGGCACTGATATGATTTTTAATTTATTTTTGAATAATATATATTTTTTTTAACTTAAACATATTCTACATAAGTATTATATACTTTAATACCTTTACATTTTAAATAATGGCTTTTTTTCTCAAAAAATTGGTGGCAGCGTTAGCACTCTCTTCTACTTTATTATGTTCACCTTCTGTTAAGGCTGATGTTAAACGTGATGTGACGCTGGAGCAAAGGGTAAAAAGATCAAATTACGATTATACTAATTTTAAATTAAATTTTGAGATGGGACAAGTAACTTTACTTCCTGGTAAAATCCCTTCTATGGAAGATACTTTACTGAATGAGATTGATGATAAATTATCGCTCCTTACAATAGGGGTATCAACAGATTATAATTTTATAACTAAAAATTTATCAAAGAATGTCTCCTTTAATTCGGATGTAGGTTTATTTGTTGATTTTAGTTCCTCAAAATTGTTCGATTATAAACTGAAAGATTCTGGTTCTACTAATTATGAGGGTATTAATGCAAGATATAAATTACGAGGGGATTTAGATTATTTTTCAATAGGTGCAAGATTATTTCCTTCAATATTGTATATTAAGGGCCCATTTAAGTTAGGCTTTTTCTTAGAAGGAAGTGGCGGTTTTATGTACTTAAAAAATACAAATGATTTTAATGCTTCAGCTGAAGATGAAAATGTTGTAAGATATCTTCAATCACAAGAAATTGAAAATAATGTGATGGGCGAAATTAATGTAGAAGGATTAGGCGGTTTTATTCAAATATTTATTGGCCCTACTTTTGAATTTTATGATGTTGCCTGTTACATGGGTGTAGGTTATCGTCATGATATTTTTCAGTTTGATATATCTGAAAAAATTAATGAAACTGAATTTATTGATGAACAAGTTAATTCTTATGAAGTAGATTATAACGTTGGTAATTTAGCTTTGAAAGGAAGATGCGGGATTAAATTTTAGATATACTTACTAAGTTTTTTAAATAGTTCTTTAATTATGGCTTTAATCATGCCCTTAACATTAAATTTAGAAGAAAGGAGTAAGGAATTAACTAATAAATATTATTTCATTAAATCTAAATTTCCTAGCGGGAGTAATGTATGTCCTTTAGGAATAGCGCAAATGGTAGTAATAAGCGATCAATATTGTGTTAGAGAAAATAAAATAGCTGAAACATTTATGAATGTTAGAGAAAAGTCTAAAATTCAGCAAGGAATTAATGATATTGTTAATGCAGATTTATCTGCAGCTTATTTAATTGGTAATTTGGATTTAGATGGTTTAATATGCGAATATAATTCAACATATGATGCTTTAAATTCTTCTACTAAATTTAGGCCTGCTGAGGTTAAATATTTGGCTTCTAGCACTATATTGTATGGGTTAAATGTCCAAGATATATTTTTGGTTTATGATGAAGTTAAATCTACTTCTTTAAATTTAGGTGTTTCTGTGGTCTCTCCTGTTGGGGCTATTTTATCCGTTGCTAAATTAAGGGACGATTCTTCAATTAATAATTTAATAGATGAATATCTAAATATCAATAAATTTTTTCCTGAAAAAGTAGATCAAGCAAGTAAGGCTAGGTTATCTGTTACACTTAATAAATTGAATGTAAGTAGGGATAAAATCAAAAAAGCTTATATGGAAATATCTAGAAATTCTATCTTAATGAATAATAAAATATCTAAAAATTCTCGAGCAATTTTGGTGGATAGTTTACTTTCTTAATATTTAAAGAAAATATGGCCCCGCGGAGATTTGAACTCCGGACTTCACGATTTCAACAACTTACGTTGGAACTGATCCAACGCCAGGTATCAGTCGTGCGCTCTTTCTTGTCTAATTATTGGATATATTAGATACCAAGCTAAGCCACGGGGCCGTGTGTTAGCTGAATTTTAATCTATTTTTAAAGATTTCTAAGAAATTTCATTTAATTTATTATAAACTTGTTCAAAAATGTAACCCATATGGATACGATTAGTCAAATCTAATTTTTCAACGTTGATTTCTAGAACTGGTCCTTTGTGAAAACCAAACTTACGTACATCGTCAGCGTAAGAGGTATAAAATTTACCTAATGAACTAATGTCGCTGTAACTCCACCCTCCTTCGACTTCCATTTCCCTACCTCTTTGTTTAATTCTTTGCCAAGCTAGTTCAGGTCTTCCTTGTAAAACAATCATTAAATCAGAAGAGGGAAGGTTATTACTTGTTTTCTTAAATTCAGTAGTTAAACGATCTAATTGGTTATTGGTTAAGTAACCATCTTTATTAAATTGATGACAGAAAACTAATAAATCTTCAGGGAGAGATCTGTCTTTAATGTAACTTTTATCACCACTTTTTCCAATTCTTCGATGTTCTGATCTCATTTGTAAGAAATGTAACTGTAAATCATAACAGTGTGTTTTTTTATCTCCTAAAAACTTTTCTAAAAGAGGGTTTTCTAAAGGATTTTCATATAAGGCAGTTAAACCTAAACTTCTTTCCATGATTGCAGTTAATGTAGATTTTCCCAAACCTACATTTCCTGCTACTGTCATTAGTTTAGGATTTCTTTGTAAGTATTTTTCTAATTTTTGTTCAGCGTCAATTGCTCTTAAAGTAGCTGCAGTTTGAGGTAAAGTTACCCATTCTTTTAAACCGGGGGAAGTTACTCGTAAATCTAAAGAATCAATTTTGTCTGCTATTTTTCTAACTGTTTTTTCTAAATAATTGTCAATATTTTCTTCTTTGTTAGCATCAATAATTAATATTGGTGATTCTACATGTCTTTCAATAAATTCTTCATATAAGTTGTTCAATTGTTGCAAATATTCAGCAGGGATTGTTTTCTCGCTTTCTCTTCCTCTTTTGTGAATTCTATCTAATAATGTTGGTACATCTGATCGTAAATAAACCATAAGATGAGGAGGGATAATTTTATCTGTCATTAAATTATAAGTTCTTTGATATGCTAAAAATTCGGCATTAGTCATGTTACCTAAAATTTTTTGTGCTTTCCCAAAGATGTGGTAATCTTCTAACAAAGTTCTATCTTCTAAAACTATTCCTCTGCATTGTTCAATTTCTTTTTGTCGATCTAATCTGCCATTAAAAAATTCAATCTGTGCAGTGAAAGCGTTAGCAATTGGATCTTCATAAAAAGCGTCAAGAACTTCTTCATTAAAGTTTTCAGGGAAAGAATAAACTTTTTCATCTCCTCCTCTGGAAGGAAATTGGTCAAGTAAGATGTTGTCTAACGGGTGTTTAGTAGCAGCTTCAACTAAGGTAGATTTCCCTACTCCAATATTACCACAAATGCCAATACGTAAATTTTCCATCTAAATTCACTTCTTTTTAGAATTGACAATTGGTTGGTTATTTTAATTCATTGTTGTGCTATTATGGTTATAATGGAGAGGGTTTATCGATTACTACTCGAAAGGGACAAATGAACAGAAACCTTTATATAGGATCAGCTTTTTTTTATTAAAACTAATAGGTAGCTGTTAGCCTAATAAAACAGTGGGCTGGAGATAACAACCATGAATTATTTAATTCTAAAAACTTCCACTTAAATTAAGTATATTAGGGGGAAGAATGGCAAAAGTTTCATTAGAAGAATTAGTAGAATACACTAAAGAGTTTGGACCTAAAGAAGTAGTTAGAGATATTCGTAGAGTCAAACTAGCTGAAGCTGAAGAGATTTGCCATATTTTACAAAAAGAAAATATTTCTATCATGCCTTATGATTTTCCTTCTGTTTATGGATTATGGAAATCTGATAGTGCTCATGAATACCAATTAAGTGCCACTAAAGA
>CAZRHO010000021.1:12508-12771 GCA_964599955.1 uncultured Methanosarcinales archaeon | reverse complement strand
ATGCCGAAAAAAGAACGTAATTTAGATGTTCAACGTGGCGTGAAAGGAAAAGAATGGAAAGGTTACACGGGCGAAGCTCCAGGTGCAAAAGCAGCAGCGGGACCTAAAGGTGCTAGAGAGTTAAAAGGAGACGATAGAATGAAAGCTGGTGGGGCTACTTGGGAAGGGGCAAATTGGAAAGAAGCTCAAGCAGAAGCACAAAGTTTACTTTTAACTGCGAGAGTAGATAATAATCTTCAGTTAAAAAAAGCAAGGTATGAAGA
>CAZRHO010000021.1:0-12498 GCA_964599955.1 uncultured Methanosarcinales archaeon | reverse complement strand
GATGTGAATGGTGATGATGGAGATGGCCCACAGAAAAAAGCAAGGTATGAAGAAGAAATAGCAAAAAGGGAATTAAATTTACTAAGAGAAGAATATAAAATAGGGATGACAGAAAGGAAAAAAGCTATTACAGCTAGAAACGAAGCGAGAAAGATACAAGACAGTGGTGAAGATGCCAGACAGGATAGAAAATACAGACATATGGTAATAGAAACTAAAAGGATAGTAAAAGAAATAGAAGAAAAAAAGATTGAAAGATGGCAAAAAGCAAGAATAACAGATGAAGTTAAAGAACAAGTAGAAGAGGAAGAAGCAGAAAAGATTCAAGGAGAAGCAGATAATGTAGGTAATTGTAATCCTAATGAACCTACTTGTGATGATCCAGTATATGTAGAACAAATGGAAAGATGGATTGAAGAGTTAAAACAACTCGTCCCAGGTTGGGATCAAGATCCAGAGATTCCAACTCTTATTGAGAAATTAATTAGAACATTTGAAGGAGATGTTGGCGGTGCGCCAATTGAAGAAAGGGGTGGACCAGAAAATGTTAATCGTTTTGGAAATTGTTTAAGAGCAGGTGTAGATTTAGGTCGACCTGGTGAAGAGGGAGGTACCAATCCTTGTCAACTTAATTGTGCCGCTGAAGACATTAATATTAACACTTGTCCTGACACTGGTGAGATGAATAGTCCCGCTACAAGAAATTTTGAATGTATTAATCAAGGTCCAGATCAGGGTTTAATAAATCCGGGACAAGGTAATTGGTAGTAAATTATAACTAAACTTTTTTAAACAACTTTGTTTTTTATTTTTATTATGTCTTATAAGAAGTTAGGGTTGAAATGTGGGATTGAAATTCATCAACAATTAGATGGTAAAAAGTTATTCTGTAATTGTCCTACTCTTATTAGGGACGATAAACCTGATTTCTCCATTAAAAGGAAATTAAGAGCAGTAGCTGGCGAACATGGAAAAATAGATGTTGCAGCAATGCAAGAACAGTTAAGAAACAAAAATTTTGTTTATCAAGGTTACGAAGATACAATCTGTTTAGTGGAAACAGATTCTGAACCACCCCATACTATAAATCAAGATAGTCTTTACACCTCATTACAATTCTGTAAATTAGCTAATTCAAATGTCAGCCAAATAATACAAGTTATGCGAAAAACTGTAGTTGATGGTTCTAACACTTCTGGTTTTCAAAGAACTGCTTTAATCGCCAGAGAAGGTAAAATTGAAACTAGTGAAGGGGATGTAAGAATCGCAAACATTTCTTTGGAAGAAGACAGTTGCAAAATCGTTAATGAAAGTTATCATGAAAAAACTTATTCATTAGATAGGTTAGGGATTCCATTGATTGAAATAGGAACTGAACCAGATATTAAATCACCTGATCAATGTCAGGAAGCTGCTAAGAAGATAGGCATGCTTCTCCGTTCTTTATCAGGAGTTAAACGTGGATTGGGAACCATAAGACAAGATGTTAATGTAAGTATTAAAGAAGGAACAAGAATAGAAATAAAAGGCGCACAGGATTTACGAATGATTCCTACTTATGTTGAATTAGAAATGAAAAGGCAAGAGGAATTAATTAAAATCAAAAAAGAATTACATGGTTTGAGACTTAATGATTTAGAAATTATTGATTGTAGCACAATCATGTCAGAAAGTGAAGCTAAAATAATAAAATCAGCTCTAGAGAAAGAAGGAAAAATTTTAGGAATTAAATTACATGGGTTCTCAGGATACGTAGGTAGAGAATTACAACCAGGATACCGTTTAGGTACAGAATTTAGTGGTAGAGCAAAAGTGAAAGCAGGAATAAAAGGCATTTTTCATTCTGATGAGTTACCCAATTATGGTATATCTCAAAAGGAAGTTAAATTATTAAAAAAGAAATTAAGATGTACAACAAAAGATGCTTTCGTAATTGTAGCAACTGATGAAAAAAAAGCAAAGATCGCCTTAGAAGCAGTATATGAACGAGCACAAGAGGTTCTGAATGGAGTTCCTAAAGAAGTAAGAAAAGCTAATGCTAACGGAACTACGAGTTATATGCGACCAATGCCTGGAGCAGCAAGGATGTACCCGGAAACAGATGTCCCTCTTATTAAACCAGACCTAAAAAATATTGAACTTCCTGAATTATTAGAAGATAAATTTATTCGTTTTGAAAAAAAATATGGCCTAAGTAAAGATTTAGCAGAATTTATTGCCAAATCTGACAAAGTATTATTATTTGAAGAATTAGCAATTAAATATAAAAAAGAGAAACCAGCATTTATTGCTGAAACTTTAACATCAACACTTCTTGAAATTAAAAGAAAATATAATTTAGATACAGAAAAATTAACCAACGATAAATTAAGAAATTTATTTCAATATTTAGCTGAGGATAAAATTCACAAAGATATAATTCTTGACGTCTTAATTGATATGATAAAAAATCAATTTGATATTAAACGTTATGCGTCCATGGGTACTGAAGAAATCCATAAAATTATCAAAGAAATAGTTGAAAATAATCAAAAAGCTCCTTTCCCTGCTTTAATGGGCATGTGCATGAAAAATTTGGCAGGAAAAGCATCAGGAAAATTTATTTCTGAAAATCTTAAAAAAATAATGAAAGAAGGACATAAATAAAAATAATTAATCTCTTTTTCTTCTAAAATATCCAGTAGCAATTCCAGTTAATATCTTTGCTTTTTGTTTTAGGGGCATCTTGAAATGTTTCTGATAACGTAAAGCGTACTTAACTGGGTTGTTGAGTATTTCTTGTTCTTTGTCAAGTATCTCTTCTAACACCCACGCATCCACATCTACAAAAATGTCAGGATCATGTATTCCTTCCCTAATATTAATAATTCTTCCATCTTCCTTACTATTAAAAGAGGTATAACTAAATTGTTTAGAACAATTATCCTTCACATTAATTGTAATCCTATTATATCCACAATGAAGTACACCAAGACAATATAAGCTATTACTGTTAAGTACGTTAGCTATCTTTTGCCTTTCTTCTAAATCTTTCATTCTTTCTTCTAAGGAAACCATTTTAGAGATAAATTAAAGACCTAATTTAAAAATATTAAGGATTATCTCTTTTCATTTACAATTAAATTTATAAAACAACTATTTTTTGAAAACCATTCAATGAAAAAAAGTTTAGTTACAATCTTACTGTTGACAGCTTGTTCAAACAACATTTCAAATAAAAGAGAACAACTACTACAACCACTAAAAGAAGAAGCAGTAGAACTTTGTTTACAAAATAATCATAAACCCTCCTTATATCGTAATGAGAAGTATAATAGCTGGGTTTCATTTCGAAAAGATAAATTATTAGAATTATTTGAATGTAAACCAGGTTCAATCAAATGGATTTGTGAAGAAAGAGAATTTCAAAATTCTTACATATTACGTGAAAGAAAACATGATGATAGTTGTGAGAACAATTCATTTGATTTAAAAAAATTAAATTATTCACAAAAGTTTGATTATTTACAAATAATTAATGGCAAAGGTATTTATTCTTATTATAACTTTAAACAATGACTTAAATTTAACTACGTTCTAGTGACAAAAAAGGAAAGATTTATAAACAAAGTTGCCTAAAAATACATTATGAGAATAAGTAAAAAAAACTATCAAACATTGTTAAAAACATTAGAAAGATCAATGATAGATAACTTAGAATTAGGTTCTTTTGGTTTATATTTACCAAGCGAGGATAGAGTTCTTGATTTAATAGAACCAAGTGAAACTAATCATCTAATCACTAAACAAGAAAAAGCAAGCTTAGATTTCAATAATGATTTAAAACAATTAATTAAACAATTTAATTCTAGGAATATAAAGAAAATTGATATTGGGAATACTTCCTACCACGTAGATGATGGTTTAATTATTGGTTACCATACCCACCCTAGCGAAAAAAATGAAGTTGTTCCAAGTAAATATGATCGAACAGAAATGTTAGAAAGGAATTCACCCCTAGAGATTGTTCTTTCTGCTAATGCAAATAAATTTTTACCATCACCAGTTGTCATTGGTTATCATGAAAATTTCTTTAATGGATATAAGGATTTTTACAAAAACTTTATCCTTTCTGACATTCAAGAAATTTCAAAAAGATTAGCTGTTGACATTGAAACTGGAATACCTAACCAAATAGCAAGTTTACATCAAAAAACTGGTTTATACCCCTCTATAGATGTGGTGATTTATAATGAATAATTTAAGAAGCAAAATTAACTCAGCTTTATTATGCACGGGAACATATGCTGGCAATCTTGCTTTATGGAATAGTCTTGCTTTAAATGGAGATACTGAAAATGCAGTTGCTTATGCCGCAGCTGGTTTTATTGGTAGTAGTTACTTACTTACAAAAAAATTTCTAATGCCCTCAATGAACTGGTTATATAATAAAGAACCAGGAACAAAAAAAAACATTGGAACTTCTGTTCTTACAGGTTTAACAACTTTAGCAATTATGAACATGGCAGGAATTAGTTGTGAAAGGAAAGCTTATGCAAGTTCTGAATTTAGAATCCCAATTGAAAAAAAAATAAAACCTATTAATTTGAATGAACAAACAGAAGAAAAAAATTTAGAAAATTTAGTAAATATTAGGGTTGAATTTGAAACAGAAGACATAAGAGAAATATTTGATATTGAAACTGAAAATTATGAGCAAAAAATTAGTTCCGAATATAGAGCTCTTTTAGAAACAATATCTTGGGCAGAAGGAAAAACAGATTATGATACTTTATATGGCGGGAATAAATTTACTAATTTCTCCACTCACCCTAATCAAAAAATTAAAAGATGGGGTTTAACTAGTTCAGCAGCAGGTAAATATCAATTTACTCATAGAACATTCAAATATTTACGCGATGAAAGAGACTTATTTCAAGATGGTTTCACACCGGAAGCACAAGATGAAGCCGCTTTATATTTAATTAAAAAGAGAGGCGTTGATGAAAAATCATTAGATTTAGCGATTCAAACTGGAAATTTCAACCACATTTGGGATAAATTAGCTAGAACTTGGGCTTCTCTACCAACTAAAGAAGGTGGTAGTTTCTATGGACAAGGTAGCAAAAGTAAAAAAAAGTTAAAAGAGAAATTCATGGAATTTTATGAACATTAAGTTTTTATTGTAGTATTTTTTTATTATAATATGAACTTATTTCAAAAGATAAAACAAATTCTAGATTCTAATAATGTTGATTATCAAATAATTGAACATCAACCTACGCCTACTTCTGAAGAATCTGCAAAAGCACGTGGTGAAGAAATGAAAACAGGTGCTAAAGCAATCTTAATGAAAGCTAATGATTATTTTATGTTAGCAGTTTTACCAGCAGATAAGAAAATTGATGGAAAAAAATTAAGGAAAATCCTTAAAGTAAAAAAATTAAGATTTGCCAATCAGGAAGAGTTGTATGAGATTACTAATTGTAAAAAAGGAGCTGTTCCTCCCTTTGGAGATTTACTAAATGTCAATATGATAATCGATAAATTATTATTTACAAATAAATTTATGGCTTTTAATGCAGGTTCCTTGACCAAATCTATCAAGATGCAAACCAAAGATTATTTCGAAATAGTTAAACCAAAATTGGGAGATTTTCATGGATAAAAATAAAATCTTATTAATTATGTTCTGTATTTTCTTACCCTTATTAATATTATTATTCTCATATAAATTTAATTTATATTTTATAAATTTAACTGACAACCAACAAAATGCAATCAATTTCTTAGATAATAAAGAAGATTTAATTAGTGATTATACAAACAATGAAAAATCGCACATGCAAGATGTTAAAAAATTAATACAAAAAATAAATTATTTCTTTTACCTTTTATTGCTAATTATTACTTTAATCTTAACTTCTTATAAAAGAAACAAAGTACAAATTATTAAATTGTTAAAATTTGGTGGAATTACTGCTTTTATTTCATTACTGATTATTTTATTATTTATCTTATTTTCATTCAATAAATCTTTCATAATTTTTCATGAAATATTTTTCTCACAAGGCAATTGGCAATTCCCATTTAATTCATTATTAATTCAGACTTTCCCATTAACTTTTTTTATAACTATTTCAAAAAAAATATTTTTAACAAGTTTAATAGCAAGTTTAATAATTATTTTTGTTAGCATTTTAATTAAAAGAAAAATTTAAAACAATTGATATAAATTAAGGTAAAATGATATTTAAAGCGAGAGGAATTAAAGCCTGGTTAATAATTTTAAGTGTTTTGTTAGTCATCATTTTATTCCTAATATTTTTATTCAATATACTATTATTCTTACTTCCGTTGATTTTAATTCTCTTAGCGGTTAGTTACCTCTTCAGGATACTCAACAAACTTAAAAAAGGGAAGAACAAAGATTTTATAGATATAGATTTTAAAGTAAAAAAATAAAAATGAAAGCATTAATAATAATTAATTTCAAAACTTACCAGGAATCATACGGTAAAAAATCTTTAGGATTAGCTAAAAAAATTTCTAAAGCTAGAAGTAACGGATATGAGGTAGCGATATCTCCTTCTTTATTAACAACAAAAGAAATTATTGATAAAACAAATTTGATTGTTTATTCACAACATACAGATCATGTTAACCTAGGCCCTCATACAGGTAGAATTCCAGCTAAAGAATTGAAACAGATAGGAGCTAAGGGAACTATTTTAAATCACAGTGAAAGAAAAATCCCCCTTAGATTTTTGAAAGAAATAATTGAATCTTGTAAAAAAAACAAACTAAAAACAGTTGTTTGCGCTTCCACACTGTCTGAAATTAAAAAGATTGCACAAATGCACCCAAATTACATTGCTTATGAACCAAAAGAATTAATTGGAGGGAATGTTTCTGTTACTGAATCAAATCCGGACATTATTGTAAAAGCAATTGAATTAGTTTCTCAAATTAGCCCTAGAACAAAAATTCTTTGTGGAGCAGGAATTCATTCTAAAGAAGATTTAGGTCATGCTTTACTTCTAGGGACAAATGGCGTATTAATAGGTCATGCTGCATCTAAATCTAAAGACCCTAAGAAATTTTTAGAGAGTATATTACTTTAAAATTACTTAAATTAATTCAATAAAAAAAATTATCTTACAGTGACATCTATTTTTTGTTTATTACCATAAAGAGAATTAGCATTATCCTTAACTCTAACATCGAAAATATAATGCCCTTTAATTACTCCTTTAGGAGGTATTACTGCAATCTTAACTTCTTTATGCTGATTCTTTTTAATTTTGTAAGGTCCTGCTTTAAATAAGAACCAGTTTTTTATTTCAACATCGCAATCCTCTACCACTACATTTTGATCTTCTGGTATGAATTTTGAACAGGTTATTTCAACGACAAATTCTTTTTCATCTTCTATATTCCTAATACCTAACCCAAAGCTATGCATATCTCCTGGACTTAATGTTTTACTGTTATATGGTAAAGCTACTTTTTTTCCAAGATCAAGCAACCTATTAAGTTCATCTTTAGTCTGTTGATCTAAATTATCATATTCTCTTTCTGCTTCCTCCATTAATGAAAATAATAATTTAACTCCTAATCCTAAAACTACTAATGAGATTATAATAATCACTAGCATATTTATTGAAAGTTCTATTCCTTTTTTGTTATTGAAAATTTTCATAATCTAAATATTACTTTATTATAATAGAGAAATTAGTGAAATTTATAAATATGAGTTACTATCGGTTAGTTATGTCATTGGAAGATAAATTAAATTCTTCGTTTTTAGAAAAATTAAGAAATTCTATAACTCGACCTTTTATTCCATTAATTACCGCTACTACTATTGCTTTAACTGGTTGTAATTCCGTAAATGGATCAAACCAAGATCAAATCTCTTGTTTGAGTGATTATGATTGTTATGGTGAAAAGGTTTGTATTGAAAAAAAATGTATTGAACTTTCCAATAATTCAGAATATATAGGCGATATAGAAGTAACTTTTTCTAAATCAAACCAGGAAGGTTTAGCTTTATTTGTAGATAATCAGACAGGTGAAGAAGTTAAAATATATGTTAAAGATGAATTGAATGTTCCAATTGAAAATGCAAATGTAGCTTTTTGGGATGGAGATGGTTTTGAAACATTCCAGGTAGATCACCCAGACTACACTCCTTTAATCGAGATTTTTTCTCATAATAGTTCCCATCATTTAACTCTAACTACGTCTCCCTTACAATTTAACCCTTATTTTAATTCAGATGATTATTCAAATAACAATTCAGAAATTGCCGCAAGAAAATTTTCCAATTATGTGAAAGAAAATAGTCAGGTTGGTTCTTGTATCACTCTTGAAGAATTTAAAGAAACACGTATTGAAAGGCAAGCGGCATTAATCAATTTCACTAACCTTATTCCAAATGTTGGCGACGACATAAAAGATTTTCTTACAATCACTTCTAATCTCTTCTTTGGAACAGTTGAAAATATTATTGATAAATTACAAGAATTAGGGTATGATGAAAATAATTGTCAATATTTTAGATCTTGGAATGGTCTTCGTCCATCAGAGCAAGTTTTTAGTCCTATTTTTAATTACGATTGTATGCAAACAATTCCTTCAGAAAGATGCGATAATGGAATTGATGATGATTGTGATGGTCAAATAGATTTAAGTGATTCCGATTGTGAGGATTATATTAATAATAATAATAATAATAATAATGGAAACAATAACAATAATAATGGGGAAGAATGTAGTTTAACTAGCGGCTGTAACGATGATGATTGTATTTTTTATGATAGTTTTAATGGAGATGAATTAGATCAATGTAAATGGCCAGGGTATGTTTCTCCATCAGAAGATTATTCTTTGATTAACGGTAAACTTAGGTTTTTTTCAGTTAATCCTAATGAAGTTGGTTCATTAATTTCCGAATCAATTGATGCTAACCTCAACAATAATAATTTTAAATTAGAATTTAAAGAAAAATTAAGTTCTGAGAATGTAACACTCCATCTTAGTTTTGGAGATCTAAGGTTTGCTTATAACTGGGTTACAAATCCAGGCGAATTAGTTTATACTTGTCAAGGAAGTTTTCCACTTACTGGCTTAAGTCCATTTAATCCAACTCAATTAAATTCTATTAAATTTGTAAAAAAAAACAATTTTTTAGATATCCATATTAACGGATCTTTATTTGATTCAAGAGACTGCGGGAATTATTTTTTAAATGATAACAGTCATATGTTTGATATTAAATGTTATTCTGAGAACTCAGAAGATTATTGCGAATTAGATGAATTTAAATTAACTTACGATTAGAATTAGTAAAAAAATAAAATAAAAAATTTATTTTAAGATCTCATATTCTTTAACAATAATTGCTACAAATAACAATAACAATACTGCTCCTGAAATCATATACCATAAGCCTGGTAAAACTTCGGCTTCTTTTATGGACAGATACATTCCCCAACCCATAACAATGAAACCTAACCAAAGAAATTTATCTAAAACAAGTTTCATTATTTGAAATTCTTGATCTTCAGTCATTCGCCTTTTTGAATTATTTCTTTTTGCCATTTATTCACCTCTAAGCAACTACTTTTAGGAAAAATTGTTTTTGATCGAATATATTCCCATCAACATCACAAAGTCCTTCCTTACATACAGACAAAGTACAAATATAAGTTCCAGCTGGTAATCCTTTCTCATAAAAGATCACACTAAAACCTTTTCCTTCACTTGCACTTACGTCAGTATTCATTGAATCAATAAAAGGAAGTGGAGTTTTAAATTCGTTTTCTTGGAGACATTCAGTAATTACAAATTTAGACGCAATTGCAGTTGACTGTCCTTTATTATAAAAACCAATGTTCATTGTTTTTGATTTTTTATGATCAATGTTAATTGTACCTGGTACCGTTATAGGATTACTTGAAGTAGGTTCGGCTTTCAATTCCGTAATATCAAAAGCTTTAATTAATTCTGATTCCCCTTGTGTGAATATTTTCTGTGTTAAACCTAAACCTAAACCTAAGACTACAAAAGCAATAACTATTACCACAATAGCCGTAATTGATAATGATAGAGAAGCTCTTTTATTCATTTTATTGTACACCTCTTTTTTATTAATATTAATATTGATACATAAATCATTTTTTCAGGATATAAAAAGCTTTCTGTTCAAGCTTAAGGTTAAGAAAATAATTTAAAAGCTATTTTTGGTAAATCCTTAGCAAAAGTAATTGCAAGATATGCAAATAAAAAACTTGGAACAAACGGGATTCCCTCTTTAACCGATACAGAAGATAATTTTCCTTTAAATTGAAGTTTTCTTAATTTTATGATGTCTTCTAATTCTAATGTTTTTTTTTGTATAATTAATTTATTATCAATTTTAATCTTTTTAGCTAACCAGTCTCCTTCTGTTAATTTATCTGGTTTGATATTAACAATAAAGCAACTATTCTCAACTGCACTAACAAAAATGAATAAATAAAAGATTATAACTGGCAATATGGCGAACGGTAAGAAAGTTGAGTCCACTATAGTAATAGCTAAAAAGCTAAAAGATAAAACTCCAGTACTAAGGTGAACAGATTTATTATTATGAATTAAGTTTTTAAATTCCGTGTAAAAAAGATGTTTCTTTTTAATAGATAAATAAACCATCCACATAACCCCATAAATAGCTCCTAAAAAAAGTAAAGTTATGAAAAACCATAATAAATCTAAATTTCCCAATTGAAAAGGATAACTCACTCCGATTATTGCCCCCATCCCCATTAACAATTTACTATCTCCTCCTCCCCATTGGCCAGTATAATAAAATAGTAGGGCAATAGATAAAGCAATTACAAACCCAATCAAGCCACTAATAATAATTTCCCAACCTAATTCAAAACTAAAAATAGTTCTAATTCCAAAAGCAGAAAAAATTAAACTATAATTTAGCCAATCTGGTACTTCTCTAGTTTTAAGATCTGTGTAAGAAGCTATAAATAGAACTATTAAAGCTAAAATAATAAGAGTCACATCTAAAACCATAATAATAAACAAATTTTTCTTCTATATTAAATTTATTGTTTTATTTCAAGTTAACTTTTAGAAAATTTTATAAACAATTTTAGATTAATAGAGACTAAAAAATACGTGGTGATATATATGACACAAGAATATGAAATTCTACCTCACAAATTAATCTCTGATTTAAAGTATGACGTTGAAGCATTGAAAAAGAAATTAACTCAACCAGATGCTAAAGCTAATGAACTAATTCTTGAGATAGAAAGTTTAAAAGATTCTATCCATGAATTGACAACAATTTTTCAAAAGTCTTTGGAAACAATTCAAGGGGAAGGAGATATTACTAAAACCATCCAAATTTTGAATCAAAGATTAGATACAGTTGTTACTCAGAATGAAACTATTGCTAAAGGAATGGTGGCCATCTCAGACAAATTAGAAGATTTCATGAATAAAAACAATTCAGAAAGTCAAGTTAGTATCAGTAAACCTGCAAGTCCACCTCAACATTCTATGGGTATGCCTACAATGTCAAGAGGTCCAGCAAGGGTAGCTCCACAACCGATGGTTAGCAATGACGCAATGCCACCACCTCCGCCTAGCAAAGCTAAGCGTCAAGGAATTTTCAAATGAGTTCATTAAGGGCAACACAATTGTTATTACAAGCAGCTAGTTCTTACCAGAAAGAAAAAGAAACATTTTCTAAACATCAGATTGTTAAAAAGATAAATGAAATCAAGTACATGTCTAAACAAAAAGGTGTGCCTAAATTTGAAATACGAAAAGAGATTATTAAATTAGAAAACAAATTAAATGAGATTTTTGAGTTGGAAAAAAATTTGCTTTCTAGTAGAAAAAAAGAATCTAAAAAAATTGCTTCTTTAAGAAGGCAACTAACAATTTCCAAGAAAAAGTTGGCAGTTTCTCAGGATGAAGATTTACATAAAAAAGTTAACCGTTTATCTCATCTTCTAGGGGACATTTTAGCTAAAAGAGGAACAGAAGAAGACGTTGATTTAACTAAAAAAGTTTTTGCTGAAATGCACCTTAAACCGCCAATTAAAGAAGAAAGAAGAGAGAAGGTTAAAACAATTAAGCCAAAGATTAATTTATCTTCAATTGATGAAAGAGAGGTAGTTAATCCAGATAGATTAACTTCATTACAACAACGTTTACAATTACTTAAACATGAATTAGAAATTAAAAAACATCTAGAAAAAGATAGCCAAAAATTTAATCTTCTTGATCAAAAAATAAAGTTAATAGATCGTAAATTACAATCTTATACTACTTTAGCAAATATTTCTAATTCTTCCGAATCTAATAAAGCAGCTAGTGAAAGGCATAGTTTAGTTTTAGGGGAATTACCTAAAGAGATCGACATCAGTTTAGAAAATGAGTTGCCTCTTCCGCCACCTCCAAAGATGGCTAGTTAATTTTTATTTCTTTATTACTTTTTCTGATATG
>CAZRHO010000020.1:0-13195 GCA_964599955.1 uncultured Methanosarcinales archaeon | reverse complement strand
AATTACATTCTTTTAATGGTTGATTATGTTTAGCACAATCTTCAGCTCCACAAACTCCTGGTTGTTCACCTACTCCTTTACAACCGCCCGTACAAATATAATGAGTCATCATATCACCTCATACTTAAACAATTGAAAATGGTATATAAAATTATGGATAAATTAAAAGAATTAGAGAAAGAGAGTATCGCTAGGAAAATACCTATCATTGGTTCTGATAAGGGTCAATGGTTATTAAAAATAGTAGAGAAACTTAAACCACAAAATATTCTAGAATTAGGTACAGCTAATGGTTATAGCGGCATCATTCTTGGAAATAAAGGTGCTGATTTAATCACGATTGAACTTAACCCAAAAATAGCAGAGGAAGCTCAAAAAAATTTCAAAATATTTAACATTAAAGCAAAAATAATTATAGGTGATGGCGTTGAAGAAATTAAAAAGTTGGATGAAAAATTTGATTTAATTTTCATTGATTTCGCTAAAAAGAAATATTTCACAATTCTTAATGATTGTTTACGATTAGTTAAAACAAGGGGCCATATCATTGCTGACAATATCACTTTTGAAAATTGCCAAGATTTTAAAGAAGCTATCTTAAATCATCCACAATTAAAAACAGAAATTATAGAAATAAAAGATGGATTAAGTTTTAGTGAAAAAATATCTTAAAAAATTAATTTTATGGTTTATATCTTTCCATAGTTCTAGGGAAGGGTATTGCATCCTTAATAGTATCTAACCCACAGATCCATTTAATTACACGTTCTACGCCCATGCCAAAACCGCCATGTGGAACTGAACCATATCTACGAGTATCTAAATAAAATTCATATTCTTTTGGATCTTCACCGTCTTCAATTAATCTTTTTTTAACTTTTTCAATGTCATGTTCTCTGTGAGATCCACCAACTATTTCACCATGTCCCTCTGGAGCTAAGAAATCGCAACCCTGTACTACTTTTGGATCGTCTGGATCTTCAGTCATGTAAAATGCTTTTACTTTTTTAGGATAATGAGTACAAATAATTGGTACGTCATATAATTCAGTTAATTTTTCTTCTTCAATTGTTCTTAAATCCTTACCCCATGGCACATCCATCTTACATTTCTTTTTCAAAATATCTAAAGCTTCAGTATAAGTCATCCGTACAAATGGTTTTTTAACCGTTGGTTCTAACTTTTTAACATCTCTCTCAAGGATTTTTAATTCAGCCTTACGTTCATCAAGAACTTTTTTAACAATATGTTTCAATAACTTTTCACCATGATCAATTATTTCATCAAAATCTGCCCAAGCCATTTCCATTTCTGCATGCCAATATTCAGTTAAATGACGAGAAGTTTTAGATTTCTCTGCTCGAAAACTTGGAGAGATGGTATAAATTTTTTCTAAACCAAAAATTGCAGGTTCTGCATATAATTGCCAAGTTTGTCCCAAGAAAACGTCTTTCTTACCAAAATAATCAACCGTAAATAAATCACTACCGCCTTCACATTGTACTGCTTGAAATATAGGTGAATGATATTCATAAAAACCTACTTTTTTAAAATATTCATCAATTGCTTGGAAAACGGTACTTCTAATTTTTAAAATTGCAGTCATCTTTCTACTTCTTAACCATAAATGTCGATGATCTGCTAACAATTCTTTACTTTGATCTTTAGTAATAGGGTAAGATTCACTAATCCCTACAATCTCATAATCTTTTACTAATATTTCATAACCAGTAGGAGCTCTTTTATCTTCCTTTATATCTCCAGTTAACATAATTGATGCTTCAACTTGTAATTTATCTATTTCATCCCATTTAGCATCGAAATCTTCTCTTTTCAGTATACATTGAATAATTTGGCTAGAATCTCTAAGAACTATGAACTTAAATTTACTACTACCTCGTTCCCTGTGAACCCATCCTCTAACAGAAACTTTGCCTTTACCTTTGTCCATTGCATCTTGTATTGAGATATATTTAACCATTTTAAATAGAGTAAATTTGATTATTATAAAAAACTAACTAAAATTAATTAATAAAAATAGATTAAAAATAAAATTAATTCATTTTATGAATCTTATCATCAAATTTATTTTTTAAAATGTCATAAATTGCCCCATAAGGTAGATGCAATGATACTTGATGAGCTTCTTCACCAGTTCCACCTACTGAAATATCTACATCTAATGAATCTAACCCTGGTTCCTCTTGAATAAAGATACGGTCAACAAATTTCATGCTATCTTCTGGAACAAAAGGTGTACAAGTACCTGGTTCCATACCTGGTGGGATGTACCATTGACTTACAGACGGTTTAAAATAATCTCCTTCAATTCCAGCTTGTTGATAAGCAGATTTAACTAATTCTTCAGTAACTTTTTGTCCTGTTTCTGGTAAAACAAAACCAACCAATTCATCATCAACATCAGCAAAAATGGTTTTAATTACCCTATCTATAGACCAAGATTCTTCAGGAAACCTTTGTTCTAATAAAAATAATTTTTCCTTACAACTATCTGTTGATTGCTGATGATAAATTAATTTAATATTATACCCTAATTGTTGAGCTAATTCAGCCACATATTTTTGTTCTGTTTGTAATTGTTGCATTTTAATTCCCTCCATAATTTGATATATTTAGATACAATAACTGTTTATATAACTATTCTAATTAAAATGGTTTTTTATCCTATTTTTACAATAAATTTATATAAAATCGGAACAGATGTTCCATAATGGCTTATTCCATCGACGAAAAAGATCTTAAAATAATAAAAGTATTGCAAGAACACGGAGATTATACAACGAGACAGATCGCTAAAAAAGTTTCATTGCCAATTACTACAATTCACAATAGGATTAAAAAATTAAAGAAGGAAAAAATCATTGAAAAATTTACCATCAAATTAAATCAGAAAGCGATCGATCGTGGTTTGTTAATTTATTTATTAATTTCAGTTAGTTTACCAATATTAAAAGAAAAGAAAAAAACCCAATACGATGTAGCGAAAGAGATAAGAAACTTCTATTTTGTTGATAAAGTAGACATCGTTTCTGGAGGGACAGATTTAATTGCCACAATTAGAGTAAAAGATGTTGAAGAATACGACCTAGTATTACTAAAAAGATTACAAAAAGTTGAAGGTATAGAAAAAACTCAATCCTTAATAGTAATTCATGAAAGGTGAATTCTTTTTAAATAAAGAGATTACTTTTTTATCCATTAATTCTTGATAATTATTTACCGCTTCTCTTGGACTATAGATCTCAAAATTTCCTAAACCCAAATAAATTTCTTCATTATTCTGATACCAACCTGGAGCAACTATTGATTCTTTCAAAATGGTATTAAAACCTTCTGGATCATAATTCATAGAAAAAATTATTAGTTCTCCTCTTAACACATAACGTTTACCAAGCTTAATTGCTTCCAAGGGTTCAGATGTAAAATTTTTTCCCTTTGGTAAAATCTGTCGATCATGCCAACAATAAAATTCTAAATTACTCATACCTCTATACAAATCCATAGAAGCTGATTGAAAAATATACACTATATAAATCTTATTACTAAAAAGATTAATAAATGAACCACATTATTTTATTAAATATGGGCCTGTAGCCTAGCCTGGATTAAACCTTAAAGGCAAATAGGGCGACAGCCTCCTAATCACTTGTTGATGAGTAAGCTGTAGACCGGGGGTTCGAATAGTTATTAATTAACTTCGAAAGTCCTCCCAGGCCCGTGTTTTAAATATAAGCCTCAAGATCCAATGACGAACCCTATACAATATTCCCTTATGGGATAATCGAAGTAGGCTGAGGATGAGATTGCTTAAAATGGAAAAAGAAAATTTAGAAAAAGAAATTGGAAAATCAATATTAAAATATATGATCATAGGTATAACTATATCAAATTCATTCTCAGGATATTTTACTTGTCAAAAATTAAATGATGGTTGGAATAAAGAGAATATAGAAAAAGAAGTAGAAAATAGATGCTACGACAGATTAGGATTAATAGGAGAAATTTGTTACAAAGGAACTTCAATTGGGAGAAATATAATTTATTCAATTAAAGATTGATTATTACTACTACCCAAATAATGATTAACAAGCTTACCTAAGCTATACACCACTTTATTATCTGGATTTTCTAAACTTCTATCAATACAAAAACCAATTTTTTGATAGACCTTTTCTTTTAAAGATCCAATTCCTTTAATGTCATATATTGATTTAAAAACTTTATTACCAGTTTTATACTCATCGGTATCTGGTTTTAAAACTTTTAATTGATCAAATTTTTCTTGACTGTTTAATATATCTTCAAGTACAATACCTGCTGCTTCAGTTGGTTTCAATGGTTCATCAAATCTCATAATTATTAGTTTTAATGTTTCATTTATAAATCTTCGGTATCACCCAATGACATTTTAGTCTCACTTCATGTAATTAAGTTTATATCCGTACAAAATAAATAATTATTATATGTATCAAACGTCACAGTATATGCCAGTACAACAAGTTAACTATAGCCCATTAGAAAGAATAACACATTCAGCAGTGCAATATTCAATCTCTGTTCCAGCCAATAATGAATTTTATAATGTTAATCCTAATTCTCTTTTTACAAATAATAATTTCCTTAAAGAATACCTAAATAATAATAATAATAATAATAATTTTAAACCATATTCAAATAATCTTCATAAGGAATACATCTCATTCACACCACAAGCCGAATATCATTTTCAACCAGATAATTTTCTTAAACCGGGGAAAGAAGGTGTTTTTATTGGTGAAGCTGCACAAATAAAAGAACACATTGAAGAAACTTTTGAGAAAATGTTTAATCAAAAATTTCCAAATGATATCAAGATAAGTATTTTGAATGAAAAAAAATTTAGTAAATTGGCACCATCACCAGGGACAATTGGTTTATCAATAAATAGAAGTCAGCAAGGTTTACTTTCAGAAATTTTTGTTAAGAATGATCTTTTGGCTCGAGTCATGTTAACTCTTGGCCACGAATTAGGACACGTACTAACCCCGACCTTGAATAATTCCGTTGATGAAGAAGCTAAAGCTTACGCTTTTTCTTTGTTATGGATGCGAGTAGTTAAAGAAAACGATATTGCTAACCTTGGCGATGCTATTGTGTTAGAAAACCCTGCCCGTAACGGATTACATGATGTTGCTTTCAGTTTTGTTATGGATTGCATGAAAAAGGAAGAAGATTTGGAAGAAGTTTATAAGGAGTTAGTTAGTGGTGATTTAAGAGTTGGTTGTTAATTTATCATGAATATAAATTTATTTTTAATTTTATTTTATTTAAATCCAACTTTTTTGTTTTATCTTTTCATATACTAAGGTTAATCCTTCAACCACACCACTCATGTTAGTAATTACAAAATTTAATCATTGAACTTAAAGTTAAATTTCCAGCTATCGGTACTCATTCAATCATTCCTATTTTTGAAGATATTTCCATTAACAATTTTCCGATGACTTCAGAAAAGTTATATAAACAATAAACCATCATACTAATCAATGATTAAAAAGCTATCTATTATTTTCGGTTCAAAAATTAAAGCACAAGAGATAGTTCTGTTAAAAAATAATGTTAAAGAAGTAATCCGTCAAGGTTTCTATGACCATGAATTACCTAGTGTTGAAAAATATTGTAATGAAAATAATCTTAATTTAGTGAAATCAAAATTTAAAGTTTTATTAGCTGACGAAAATATTTTTTCAAATAAAGGGATAAGAATCCCTGAAAAAGATAAAAGGAATGGAATGTATTTCATCTATATCTCCAAAGATGAACAAAAATCTTGGCTAGCTGCATATTATGAATTAATGCAGAATGATAAGGATCTTGGTTTAACTTTAGGTTATCCTCAATGTTGTGTTGATTTTTTTTGTAACAATTTTAATCCAAGAAATACCAATCCACAAATTAAATCAAATAATCCTTATACTAACATCAGTAAAAGGGAACAAGATTGTGTATTAATATCTCATTTCCCTTGTAATTCTGAATGTCAAGAAACAATTGAAATTGCTAAAAAGAACCTGTCTTTATTAACCGAGGTTGATCAGAATCATGCGATAGAGATTGTTCAGAAGTTAAAAGAGTAAGCCTTTTATTAGTTCTTGATTTTTCTTCTATTGAAAAGTCTTTAGCCCAAGAATTTATGTCTGGGAAATAAACTACCACATCATTTTTAGGATTCTTACCTTTTGAATAACGATAATTATAAGCTATGTTTGCTATGTCAAAATCACAAGTAATAATTGCTACTTCCTTATCTTGAAAATCTGAATCTACTAAAGCATGAGCAAACAAACTTGCATCTGCTTGATCAGGACATGATTTAATTTTTGCAGTTTTTTTCGTTAAAGAATCTTTTTTAGGTAAATGTAATTTTTGATCTTTAATTAATTCAATCAAACCCTCAGATTCTAAATAAGATTTTGAACGTTTAGTTAAAGTTCTAATTATTTGATTATGATTATGAATTATCTGTGCTAAAATTAATCCTTTTTTTCCTTTCTTCTTTTTTTTACTATTTTCAGTAAAATAATCATTTGATCTTTCTATATGTTCGATAAATTTGCCATACTCTGCAATAACTTCGGTAGTTGACTTAATATTTGAATGATTATTAATTAATTGATATAATTTTGAAGAATGTCTTTTTTGTCTTAATAAGATAGATTGTTTAATTCCAGAAAAATCATCTGAATAACCTAACTTAATAGCAAACCCACAATCTTCTTTTTGATGTTCTTCAATATCATTATAATTTTTATCTAAATTTAAAATTGAAGTATCTAAATAAACACTATTACATTCTTGTGCCAACATTTCTAAATTTACCATTTTTATTTTTCTTGAAAATATTAAATTGGAGAAATGATTTTCAAATCACGATCATAATTAATTTTAAAATTATCATTAAACACATAATCCGCATCAACTTGACAAGGTATAATTTTATCTGAGATTATTTCTAATTCATTTGCATGGACATAAATTGCCTTTTCCATATGGTTTCCTGCAAAGACAGTAGGAATGGCCTTTACATAATCTTTTGGTTCTGCCCAACTTATTACAATTTGCATTTTACCAGGGATAGATCTTGCTTCAGGAGTAATTTTTGGAATGAAAAAAGGTAAACCTAGACTAAGTTCTTCATAGGATGCAAGGTACATCCCGGTTGGTTGTTGCGGTAAATTTAATTTATGGCCGTCAATGTAAATGTCAGCTTCAAGACGTTCAGTAAAAAATCTATTTTCTAATGAGTTTTTTTTCATTACCCCAGCGACAGATTTAGCCATTGTTGACAAGGCCTGATAAGTTCCACCTTTCTGAGTTGAATATTCAACAATGTTATTTTCTTGTAAATTTTGATCAAAATGTTGATAATGTTCAATAGAATTCCCATAGTATAACCAAACTAATTTTGGAATAATACCAAAACCAATATTGAAACCTTTCCTACCGTTGGTATCTAACAAAGCAATATCTTTCGTTTTTAATGGTTCTTCACTTTTTATTGATTCAGAGATTATTTCTGCAAGTTTAATAGGTGAAGTTCTTAGTCCTATTTTTCTTCTAATTTTATCCCAGAAACTATGAACTTCTGAAAAGATAGAAATATTATTCATGGTACCCATGGAATATGTAGCTATCCTATCTGGAACTCTACCCCAACTCTCAGAGATCTTAGTAAGAGTACGTGAAACTGTTCCATCACCACCACCTATACCTACCATTTCTGGTTGATCATCTTCATGTAGTCTTAATATCTGTTCCAATTCTAAGAAATTTTTGGTGGTGTGGACACTACCCTTTGATCCCCTTAAAATTTCTTGAATTAGAACTGCTTCTGGCCAATTAAAATTACCTGCGTTCTGATTAAGTATTGTTAAATGATCCATATATAGTAAAATAAGGTAAATTTTTAATAAAAGTTTTGCTTATAAGTAGTCTACTATCCCTGCATCAATGGCAATCGCGTCATCATGTCCTTCAACAATAGATAATTCATAATCTCCTATTTTAAAGAAAAGACTTTCATAATTATATTTTTTTAATCTGTTTGATTTTACCAATTTGTCAAACACATAGAATTCTTTTATGTTTAATTTTTTCATTACTTCATTGATAAATATTAATCTCTTATTTTCTTCAAAAATAAATATCTGGTAGGAATTATCCCCATCATAAGGATGGAAATAATCGCTAGTTAATTGAAGAATAGAGCCCTCCCTAGTTATATCAGGTAAACCAATCTCTTTGCAGAATTTTTCTATCTTTTTAATGTCTCTTTTTACAAACCTTATTTTATCAGGATTACCTTTATCATTTTTATCAATGAATCTAGTATAATCTTCTTCAATAGAATGAAGTAATTTACTAGGATATTTAATGATCCAACATACAAATTTAGATAATACTTTTAATATTTTTCTCATGGTATGTTTTTTAGATGGGTTTTTTATAAATTTTTAGACAAATTTTTAATAAAAGTTTTGCTTATTTAATTAAAATGCAGATAAAATCATTTAAAGGAGGTTATGATGATAATTTTAGTTACATTATTCATGATGCTAAAGAAGCAATCATAATTGACACGGCAATTAAACCAGAAATTTTAATAAATTATCTTAAAAATAATAATTTACAATTAAAATGCGCTATAATTATGCATAGTCACTTTGATCATCTTGTTGGTTATGATTATTATCTTGAAAATGGAATTAAATTGGCCGGTTCTGAAAATTTATTAAAAGAAGTTGACATCAGGTTAAAAAACGGTGATGAATTAGAATTGGGTAAATATAAATTACAAGTTATGGCAACTCCTGGTCATTTGTATGATTGCCTTTGCATCTTAGTTGATGGAAAATTGTTTACTTCTGATACTTTGTTTATTGATGGTTGTGGTAGATGTGACCTTTCTGGAGCAAACGTAGACAAGATGTATGAATCTTTAGAAAAAATTAAATCATTACCTGATGAAACAATAATTTATCCTGGTCATGATTATGGTCCGGTACCTTTCGCTAGTTTAGCTGAACAAAAGAAAACAAACAATTACTTACAAGCTGAAAGTAAAAAAGAATTTATTAAAGATAGAATGGGTTTTTAATCATTCAAACAATTATCAATAACCATTCTATAACTTCTAGGTTTATTTTCTAAATTTCTAATAAAAGATTCTCTACCAACCATCCCATCCTGTGTAATCTTTTCTAATTCCGAGAAAATAATTCCTGAACGCACACCTGAATTTTGTAAAAAATCAAAAACATCAGAAATATTATAATAAAAAATTTTTACTTGACATTGATAACAATCCATTTTTTCAACAGTGTAATTGAATTGGCTTTGAAAAGAATTAAAAATTATATCTCTTCTTTCTTTAATATCTTTTTTAGGTTTAATTTCTTCTGTTTTAGGAAAATATCTCGAATTGTTAAATCCTGCAAAATATATACTCATAATAAAAATTGTAGATAAGTTATTTATAAATTTTTTTAATTATAAACAAAACAATTAAAAAAAACATTCAAATTCAAATATTAAAATGACAGATAAAATTGTAATGGTGGACTTCGCTGGAACTTTAATTAAAGCGGAGATGATTGAAGAAGCTAACGAATTTAGAGCTAAAGTTTTAGAAAAATCTTTGCCAACTAAAGAACAACATGCTGATCCAGAACAGTTTTATAAGGTTAATAGGGATTTTGTAGAAAAATTAACTGGGTTAAGTTCTACTTCCAATTTAAATTATCGAAAGAATGATTTAAGTTTCATGCAACTTACCGGGGAACAAGTTCATAATCAAATTTCTACTAACTTGTTTCAAATTGGTATGTACATGGTTGCTAATAAATATAAAACAGACATTTTTCCAGAAAATTTAATCTCCCAATTACAAAGGATTCAAAATTCAGGGTATAAGTTAGCGATTGTTTCCGGCGTTAGAACTGATATCATCTCAGGAATGTTAGAAATTAGTGAATCTAATTTGAAATTTGATTATATCTATGGACAACCGCCAATATTAGGTGTTGAAAGTCAAGATCTTGATGTTAAAGAGTTGCAAAGTAAAGGAACTATTGTTTATTCACTTGGTGATAAATTGAGTGACTTGGAACGTGGTAAAGAATCAGGTTTAAAATCTATTTATGTTAAATGGGGGCATCCCAGTGGTGGAGAAGAAGATTTCGCTGATTATACAATTGAAAAAGCTGAAGAATTAGAAAAAATTATTTTTTAATTAATAGATTAATAAATGGTTTATTAGATGTTTTAATGATATAAAATGAAAATAGATAAACGAAAAAAAGATCAATATAGTACTGATAAAAGGAAAAAGCATCTAAAAGAGAATAGAGAGGAAATATTAGATTCAATCTTGCAACGTAGGGGTCTTAAGTTTTTATTACATCCAAGGACTTATTTTGGTAATTCTATTTTCAGGACGGAAGAGTTAGAGAATGTTGAAAAAATTATTCGAAGAAATTTATTCATTAAGAAGTTGTATAAAAAAAAATTAAGAGGGATTAAGCATAATGGCAAAAAGTTTTATGAGTTCACTACTAAGTTATTACTTAAAGAATTAAAAAGAGAAATTAAAGAGAAAGGATTTGTTGATATAGTTGAAACAAATTTCTTACTATGTGCTCATTATGGTTTTAAATCTGAGAGTAAAGAAATTTTAAATGAATTTGCTGATTTTTTAATATCACAGATTAAATTAGATTTTAAAGCATTTAACTTATTAGAATCCGAAATGATTCTAATGATAATTATGTTTGCTTACATTAAATCTAATAACAAACAAGGACAAAAAGAACTACTTAAATTATTAGTAGATGAAGGTAAATATATGTATTCAATCTCTCTTCGTTCATTTCCAGAGATTTCTAATCTATCTAAAAAAGATTCCAATAAAATTAAACAAGTTTGTCTTAAAAAAAATGATTTAAAAGAATTAGTGAATATTTTAAGATATGAATTTGATATAAATCTTGTTAAGGAGATTCATCGAAGATCATTACAAGATAAAGAATTAAGAAATATCACTCTTAAATCTGCTTATGCGATTGGTGATATAAATTTAATTGAACAGATTGAAAATAAATTCTTAGAACTAAATGATTATCTCCCTTTATTTAATTTATATACTGAAATAGAAGACATAGATGGTTTAATTAAATTAAAAGAAAAATTAAGAAGTTCAAAAGATGACCCCAACTTATTAAGAAATAGTGAGATTGAATTAAAAAAATATTTTATCAAAAAAATTGAACCTAGCTTGAAATTAATTAGTGGACCTTATTCTTTTTGTTCAGTTATAAATATAAGTCCAATGCTAAGTGAAGATTTCATTAAAAGATATTTAAAGAATCTTCCTAAAAAATGTAAAGATTTGTCTAAACAAAAAATTTGGAATGATTTTTTCGATAAGAAGTGTAAAGAAAGAGCAGTCATTGAATGTAATGATTATTCTGAAAAACAATTACTTAATTTAGTAAAAGGTAAAACTTTAGGGGCAGACTTAAGAAATTATCAAATGTTATTAAAGATCTTAGGTTGGTTTAATAATAATTGCCCTAAAAGGAAATACTTTATAGCTGTCTGGAGATAAAAATGGGAAGAGACGTAATTGATTATCTTGCAATAAGAAATAAGGAAGGGAAATGGTGCTTATTAGTAGAAAGTTTCACACTATCAGATTCTAGAGGTATTATTCGTTATTTATATGACCATTTTCCTTATTTAGAAAATGAAATAGAAGGTTTCTGGGAAAATTGTGATGATCGTTTATGGGAAATGAATGAACACTATTTTGAAGGAAAAGTATTTTCTGTAGATCAATGGTTAAGTCTTGATATTCAAAAAGTAACCGATGGCAATAAGGATTTAGAGAAATTATTTAATGATATAACTAAATTTCTTAATTTAATCCTAGAATGCCAAAATAGAGAAGACATAGCTATTGTTTTTGAAAATTGTGTATAAGTAGATTATTTTTTAATTAAATTCTCTGAAAGTACAGGGTAATATTCGTAAGTCTCAATTGCTTTAGTTTTCTCCATCATTTCTGAAATTACATGTTGTAATTCTATCGCTGAAGAAATGTGCATACCTATTTCAATTGCGTTAGGACTAAGAATTTTGTTACAATATACAACATTTTTATGTTTGTGACAATATTCCCGTAATTCTTTAATCTTATTATGATTATTTAACTTTACTTCAACTTTGAAAAAATGTAAACCTAGTAATTCAAAATTTATAAAAATGTTATAACCAACGATAATTTTTTCTTTCTCTAAATTTTTTATTTTATTTTGTACAGATTTTGTTGAAATGCCAACTTCTTTAGAAATTTCAAGTAAAGATTTCCTTGAATTTTTTAAAATTGAATTAAGAATTTTTAAATCAACATTATCATATTTAACTATTTCTTTACTTTTAAAAAGTTTAATCCTTGATTTATTTTCCTTATTTATTATGTAAGATTTACTATAAATGTTATAATCAACATAAAACCCTAACAAGTAATTTTCAATGATGTCGTTTTTTTTTTCTAATATTTTCTCCCAAGTTGAATAAAATTCATACATGTCTTTAATAACAAACCCAATTGTTAAATCCCATCTACTGCCAATATAATGATAACCGATTGTGTGGTCTAATTTAGAAATAAAATTAAGTAATTCTTTCTTTTTTTGTTCAGTGGCATTTTTAAATTTAATTTGTACACGGAGGAAAGTGTAACCTAATTTCATGTAATTAATGTAAGTATAATAATATCTGATAATTTTTAATTTTTCTAACCTTTCCATTCTATATCTAATAAACTGTTTAGATGTTTTAAGTTTCTTAGCTAGCTCCGCATAGGATGCTCTAGAATTAAGGTCTAATTCATAGAGAATTCTTTTGTCCTTCCTGTCGAGTTTAATTAACTTTTTTTCCATCATTTTTTTACAAAAAGTCTTATTGTTATATAAATGTTCTGGTTTGTGAAAGAATCCTCTCGGTAGTTTTATTAGGTTGTTGTGGTATTATAGGTTAAGAGTGGTTTCTAGTAGTGTGTGTTGGAGATAGAAAGATGACCAAAATAACTAAAACAATTACAAGAACATATGAGATAGGGCCAAGAGAAAACCTT
>CAZRHO010000019.1:10461-13271 GCA_964599955.1 uncultured Methanosarcinales archaeon | reverse complement strand
TCTTTTACATTAAATCCTTCATTAACAATAGTATGTAATAGATCTGCTAATAAACCTGAGCTTTCCTCTGCTTCAACAAAGAATTTAATCTTCTGGGTAAATGTATCCTTCCAAGTTACTGGCACCCATCTTTTTCTTCTTTAATTGCTTGACGGCAATCTTTTTTATGTACAGAGATTATTTTACGTTTAGTGATGATACCAATTATTTTATCGCCAGGTATTGCTAAACAGCATTTGGCTAAGACACAAGTGGCCCTTGGAAAATCTTCTGAATATGTTAAAACACCTTGCTCTTCTTTAACATCAGGTTTAATCCTTCTAAAATATAAAGCGGGAAGTCTTTCAAATTCTTTCAAAGATTTTCTAATTTTTTGTCTAGCTTTAGCTGAAGTAACAATCTTAATCCAACCCCTTCTTGGTCGTTGCTTCTTGTTTGTTAAAACACCTACAACATCACCTGATTTTAATTCATGTTTAATTGGAACAAATTTTCCGTTAACTCTTCCCCCAATAGCATGATTTCCTATCTCTTCATGGACTAAATAAGCAAAATCGAGCAAAGTTGAATTTTTAGGCATTTCTTTAACATCCCCTTTAGGAGTATAACAATAGATCTTGTCTCCAAATAAATCTACCTTAACTGTTTCTAAAAAATCTTTATTTTCAACACTTTTCTGTAAATCTAAAACTCCACGCAGCCAAGCAATCTTCTTTTCAAATAATTGATCTGATTTAACTCCCTTATATCTCCAATGAGCAGCTAAACCTTCCTCTGCAAATTCATCCATCTCTGGTGTACGAATTTGAATCTCGGCAATTTTTTCATTAGGTAATTTAACGGCAGTATGAATTGAACGATAAAAATTAGGTTTTGGGTTAGAAACATAATCTTTTAATTTTCCTTCAATTGGTTGAAAAGTCTCATGTAATAAGCCAAGAATGTTATAACAATCCTTAATTTCTGGAACAATGATCCTAATCCCTAGTAAATCATACTGTTCATTTAATTTTACTTTCCTCTTGGTTATCTTCTTGTAAATACTATAGATATGCTTAGACCTTCCCTTTATTCTCAAAATTATAACTTTACCTTTTGAAACTTCTCGAATAGATTCTATTGCCTGTTCAATATTTCTCTCTCTATCTTCCCTGGACTCTTCTAAAAATTTAACTATTTCTTTATGTTTCCTTGGATTAATAATTCTAAAAGCGATATCTTCTAGTCTTACTCTTATTTTTTCAACCCCTAAACGATAAGCTAAAGGAGCATAAACTTCCAAAACTTCTTGTGCTAACCTTTTCTGTTCAGTTGTTTGAAAAACATGTACTGAACGCATATTATCTAATTTGTTAGCTAACTTAACTAAAATAACCCTTACATCCTTCATAGTAGTTAAAATTATTTTTCTTAAAGCAGCTGCACCTAATTTACTTCTACTTTCCTTTAATTGTTCAATCTCTTCTAATTCGTGAATGAGAGGTAAAAGGTTTTTACCAAATTTTTCATTTATTAATTCTTCAGGAACATATTTTAAAACTCCATGTAACAAACCAACGATAACTATCTCTGGGTCAGCTTTATTCCCTACAAGAATATAACCAACACGTAAATTATGATCGAAATAACTATCGCCAGAAAATCTAGGCTTAGAAAAAAGAATACTTTTAATAAAATCAATAACTTTAACAAAATTAACTATATCTTTCTCACCATAATTATTTTCTCTACATAAATCAAAGAAATCACTCTTATCCATTAATAATAAAATTATTTTATATTATTAAAAAGGTTATGGAATTCTGTAGTTTACTTAGAATTAACCATTTCTTCAATCCGTAACAACTGATTATATTTGGAAGTTCTTTCTCCCCTACATGGAGCACCAGATTTAATTTGTCCACAACCTAAAGCAACCGCCAAATCAGCAATAAAAGTATCTTCAGTTTCACCACTTCTATGAGAAACCATTACCTTCCAACCATTATCCATGGCCATTCTAGCTGCATCTAAGGCTTCTGTTAATGTTCCAATGTGATTAACTTTAAGCAACAAACAATTACAACTCCCTTCGGAAATTGCAGCTTCAATTCTTTCTAGATTAGTTACAGTTAAATCATCACCTACTATTTGTATCTTTGACATCTCATTTAATAAGGCAAAACTTTCAAAATCTTCTTGATCAAAGGGATCCTCAATAGAGATAATGGGATACTTTTTAATCAATTTCAAATAAAAATCCAATAATGATTCTTTAGTCAATTTCTTACCATCTACGGAATATTTTTTACCTTTATAAAATTCAGATGCTGCACAATCAATTGCAATATCTACTTTTTTATTATAACCAGACAAAGAAATTGCTTTCTTTAATAAGTCTAAAGCTTCTGTTGTTTTCTTAATTTTTGCAGGAGCAAATCCACCTTCATCACCAACATTAGTAGAACCGGCACCATATTTTTTATAAATTAATTTTTTTAAGGTATGATAGATTTCACTAGCTGCCCGTAAATTATCTTTAAATCTTTTGAGATTAGGAGAAATCATAAATTCTTGAAAACTAATTTGGTTATCTGCATGCCTTCCTCCATTAATTACGTTAAAAAAAGCCCGAGGTAATTTTGAATCAATCATTATTTGTGGTAAATTATTTAGATATTTGAATAAAGTCATCCCTTGTGAATTTGCAGCTGCCCGCGCACAAGATAATGAAACGGCCAATATGCTATTAGAACCAAGCTTACTTTTGTCCTGAAAACCATCTTTTTGAATCATCAATTCATCGATTTCTCTCTGTCTGGTTACATCAA
>CAZRHO010000019.1:0-10451 GCA_964599955.1 uncultured Methanosarcinales archaeon | reverse complement strand
CTTTTTAAAGATATCCACTTTGTATTGTGAAATCTAAAAGTAAAGGTTTTATTTTTTTTTCAATTATTTTAATCGCTTTCTGGACTCCATTACCATGATAACGTTTCCCACCATCACGCAATTCCAAAACTTCATGAATTCCTGTACTTGCACCAGAAGGAACGGCAGCTGTACCTTGAGAATCTTGAGTATATACAGTAACTTCAATTGTCGGGTTACCTCTAGAATCAAGAATTTCTCTAGATTTAATGTTAGTTATTGTAGACATAATAAACCTCTTTTTAGGTTAAAATAAAATTTCAATAAATATAAAACTTTGCTTATTATTTGGAATAACTACCAAATCTATTCCTAAAAAAAGGGATAGGTTGTAATTCTCTATCACCATTCTGTTTAACCCAGGCTTCATCTCTTAGAAAATTAACAATTAAACCAGTTAATTTAGAATCATTTATTTTATTAAAATCAGATTTTCTCCCAACTATTGCATCATATACTTGAAATACTTCTTCTTTGTAAGGTAAACTTGCACAACCGGTACATACAGGGAGATAAACATTCCTGCCATCAGCAGCTTCCTCAATCCTTAAGGTCTTATCAAAAAACGGTGCTGGGAAGTATTTATCAATAATTCTCTTTTTATCTTTATTAACAAAATTAAATTTATCAACATTATTCATTAATTCTTCCAAACCTAACTCGTAAACAAAACTTTCAGACCAAATTCTTTGCGTATGTTTAGCAGTATTAGTACATTTTTTACCGCCATCTAAGATAGCCATACAAGCTGGTTTTTTTTCTTGTTTAATATCAATATAAGGTAAAATGGAATGAACTTGTCCGAACCCACGGTGACGGAAATCATACAACAAACCTGAAACATATAAAGCAATATTTTTATCACGACACCAAGACATAAAATTAATCGTTTCACTTACTTCTTTTTCTTCTAAACAAAAAAGGTTAATCTCATCAATTCCAACTACAGAAATATCGTTCCCTACATGGTGTTTAATCCCATTAACATTGACTAAATCACCTACTTCCTTGCCATTACAATTATTAAGATATTCAATCCTTTTCTCTAAATCTTCTCTTAAATCATCCATGCCAGAAACAGTTTTAGCTGGAAAAGAATCTTTCCCATCAACTACTATGGAATCTTTCTCCCTAGTATTCCTCCCATGATTATAAGCAACAAAATTAAGGTCATAATACCTAGCTCTTTTTAATTCCTGGACCATTGCTTCAGTTTTACCACCATTCATGGGTGCAAAGAAGCCAACAATGTTGCCAAGAAGATTAGTTGTAGGTATTTCACGGATATCCATTAATAAAATGCTTTTTTTCCTTTTAATAAACATTACTTTCCACTAACAAATATATTCTAAACCACAAAAACCTATAAATACAACTCCCCGACAATAACAACTCATGTTTCTAAAGCAACTTCAATTGACTAACATCCGTTCTTATATTGATGAAACCATTAAATTTCCTGAAGGTTCAACAATCTTATCTGGAGATATTGGTTGTGGTAAATCGTCAATATTATTAGCAGTTGAATTTGCTCTTTTTGGTACTTCCCGACCGGACTTACCAGCAGAATTACTTCTAAGAAAAGGAGCAAACAAAGCTTCAGTAGAGTTATCTTTCAAATTAAATGAGAAGGAGATTACAATTCAAAGAAATTTGAAAAAAGAGAAAAGTGGTATAAAGCAGATGCCCGGACATATCATAATTAACAGTGTTAAAAAAGAATTGATGCCAGTTGAAATGAAAGCAGAAATCTTAAGTATGTTAGGTTACCCAGAAGATATTTTAACTAAGAACAAAAATTACATTTTTCGCTACACTGTTTATACCCCACAAGAGGATATGAAATTCATTTTACAGGAAACTGCTGATGCCAGATTAGATGTTTTAAGAAAAATTTTCAACCTTGACAAATATAAAATAATCAAAAATAATTTACAATTATATTTGAAAGAACTTCGATCAAAAATAGCACAATTAAAAATACGCTTAGAACCAATGGAGGAATATTCAAAAAAATTTAATGAAACAAATCTAAAAAAAACTCAATTTGATCTTTCATTAAAAGAATTAGAACCAAAACTTCAAGCGGCAAAAAACAATAACAATGAATTAAAAAAAGAACTTATTTCTTTAGAAAATAAACAAAGAGAATTAATTAATTTACAGCAACAACAACAAAACAATCAAACCATTATTTCTGAAAAAAATAAACAGATCTCACAAATTGAACATAAGTTAAATCAATTAAATCAAGAATTAGATGAATTTTTTATCTCAGAAGACCTAGATAAAGAACAATTAATGATCAAAATAAAAAATAATGAGATTAAGAAGCAACAATTAATTCAACAAAAAAGTACATTACAAGAACGAATTAACCAATTGCATAAAAAGATTCAAGAACAAAAACAAGAATTGAATCTTCTTAAAGAAGAGATTTTTAAAATAACTGAAAAAGAGAGATTACAGGAGAGTTTGACACAAAAAACTTCTCAAAAATCAGAATTGGAAAACAACATCAAACAATTAGAAGATTTATATGGTAAAACTAATGAAGTCATCACAAAGAATCAAACAATTTTACAACAATCGCAAGAATTAAAAGAAAAAATAAGTAATTTAGATAACTGTCCTCTTTGTTTGCAAGATGTTAATCATGATCATAAAAATAAGATTCAAAATGAAGAAGTTCAAAAAATTCAAAGAGCTAAGAGTTTGTTAATAGAGTTAAATCAAAAGAAAGAAGATATTTTAAATAAAATCAATGATTTTAAACAAAGATTAGAACTCTTAAGAGAAGAAGAAAATAAATTAATCAAGATAAAAGTAGAACTAGTTCAATTATACCAAAAGAGGGATTTGATTCAACAGAAAGAAGACAATCTAAAATCTTTGTTGGGCGAAAACAACCAATTTATGGTGGAACTTAACCAAAATAATCATGAACAAGAATTGCAATTACTAAACGAGAAATTAATTGATGATCAAAAAAAGTTGGAATTTTTCACTAAGAAAGAACTTCTTAAAAAACAATTAACAGAATTAAACCTTAATAAGAAAAATTTAACTAAAGAGATTCTTACTATCAATCAACAATTAGAAAATATTATCAATTTATTAAAGAATCAAGAAGATTATTCTGAAAAAATAGAATCTCAAAAAAGATCATTGGAAGGATCATCAATTATAGAAAATCAACTAACAATAAAGAAGACAGAAATATCTACCCACTTAGAAAACACAGAAAGAGAATTAAAAGAAGTAGAAGAAAAAATTAAAAAATTTAATGAATGGAAAAGTCAATTAATAAGAACAAAAGAATTGTACCACTGGTTAGAAAATCATTTTATTAAATTAACAATGGCAATAGAAAAACAAGTCATGGTCAATATTCACAGTTTATTTAACAATTGTTTTCAAGAGTGGTTCAGTACATTAATTGAAGATGAAAATATTTTTGCAAGAATTGATGATTCTTTCACACCAGTGATCGAACAGAATGGTTTTGAAATATCTTTTAATAATTTAAGTGGTGGTGAAAAAACTTCTGCTGCCTTAGCTTATAGATTAGCACTAAATAGAGTTATCAATGACGTAGTTCATGAAATTAAAACTAAGAGTTTATTAATTTTAGATGAACCAACCGATGGTTTCAGTTCAGAACAGTTGGATAAAGTAAGAGACGTTCTTGAAAGACTAAATTTACAACAAACCATCTTAGTTTCCCATGAATCCAAAATTGAATCATTTGTTGACAACGTAATTAGGATCCATAAAGAAGATCATAGAAGCGTAGTTATGAATTGAAAGCTTTCCAATCTTGTGCATCAGCTGAAACTTGGCTCCTATAATTTCTAGTTAGATTAATTAAAGAAGAATATGGTTTATTTAAATAATGACTAATTGCGTGAGTCATCCCATTAATCTCTCTTGAACAGTAAGGATTATCTACTTGCAATGGATCCCCCATTATTACACCCTTACAACCTTCCCCCATTCGTTCTAAAATAGTCTTTACCTCGTACGGTGAAAAGTTCTGAGCCTCATCAACTAAAATAAATGTATCTGTAAATGATCTTCCTCTCATAAAACCAGAATAAGTCATTTCAATAGCTTCAAAATCTCCAGGAAGTCTAGCTTCATTATTAATTTTTGAATTCCCACAATCACGCCTTTTTTCACCAAAATCATTGCTAAACCTAGGGTGGCGTAACATTTCTTCAAATGGAAAATATTGATGTAAAATTGATTCCCTATGACCATCTAAATATGGGCCGAGATGAGGTTTAATTTTACTATAAAGAGAACCAGGTAAAGCACCCACATCCCTTCTTCTACCCCCCATTATTTCGTTTGGTTTAAGTAAAACTATGTTTTTATAAAGTCCAGATTTAAGTTTATTTTTATTTTCTTGAAGCCTTTTATTACGCATATCTTTTTCATACCATAAAATTTGATCAACTGCACAAACAAAACTTAATAAAGTCTTACCTGATCCTTGTGCCCCTGTTAAAAAAAACAAAGAAACATCTTCATTTAATAAACCATATTGCATCGCTAAATATTGTTCCATGTCTCTTGGAGAAATGCCTAAAATATCATCCCTTAAGTGGTTACCTACACTTAAATTAAATTTCTTTTCACCTTGTGGAAGAATACGCAATCTAGGTTTTTCAAAACGTAAAATTCTAGATCCCGATTTATTCCTAACAATATCTCCTTCTACGCGGGCATAATCATATCCCTTCTTACCAACAAATCTAATAAATTGATGAGGGTAAAGTTCCCTACCGAGTATATCGCTTACTTCCTCTAAATTTAAAGGGCCTTTATGTTGATAAAGTTTGGCTAGTAATTTATCATTACCATCAATTATCCCTTCATTTACAATATCTGCACTAACTTGTAAAAATTCTGGATCCTCTATCCTAAATCCCCTTGAGCCATATTTGATATGATATTTTTCTCGATTAGTGATAATTGCAGCTTTACCATCAGCAGAATTCCAATTTTCATTAACAATTTCTTCCAATTTTTCTATAGAAAAATCATTCTTTGGAATGAGGGGTTTATCTAAAAAAGCAATATCTAAACCTTCAGAAATTTCACAGACGGTTCTTCCATTATTTGAAGCGTATATGTTGTTACGAGCATTTTTTAGAAATCTTAACACATCAATTGCACCAACACTATTTGATTTATCCTTAAACTCATCTAATCTTTCAATGAAATTCATAGGGATAGCAATTAAATTTTTATCATCACCATCATCTCTTGTCAATCTAGAAAAAACTTCTGTTCCACTTAATTCATAGACGTCAATAAATGGGATGAAGATCTTACTGTAATTTTCTCTAAATTTATCGCTCATTTTTTACCTGTAAAATTATACCTCATCTTTTGAAAATCACTTAACAAAGAATTTCTTCTTCCTGCAATTGAACCACTCATTTGAATATCAACTAATAAAGCTAAACCTTCTCTTCTAAGATGATCTTGATAATTTCCTCTGCGATTAGATAAACTTTTGATAATTTCCCCTAAGAAATACTTTTCATGAACTTCGGACATAATAGGATACTCCTCTATTTTTTCATCTAGAAAAGGATCTACTATTGTTCTTAGTTCACAATACACAGAAAAACCAATAGGATGAGCAATTTCATCCTCTTTTTCACAAGCTGAAATAACATTTTCAATACTTCTATATACAGACTTAACTTGCTCAAAGTTTATTTCTTGAAAAGAACCAGAATTTGTTTCAAAATTAATTAAACTTCCTATCACTGAATAACCGACAATACTTCCCAATTCATCTTTATTTTCGATATAACCTGTTAAAGTTTGAAATAAGGAATAAAATTGTTTACTATCTTTAGGAGACATTGTCATTTTGAAATAAGAGGAGAGATATAAAGCATTTTATACTGTAAAAACTATTAAGAAAAATATATTTTTAAGATTGAATGAAAAAACTAATCTAAAACTGCTTTTAATGAGGCAATGCCGACTTCTAGTTGTTTATCAGATGGTTCTTTAGTAGTAATTCTTTGTAACCACAAACCTGGTGTAATTAATACCTTAACAATAGGATTAGTCTGAAATCTACCACTCAATTTAATCATTTCATAACCAACTCCAGCAATTACTGGTAACAATAAAATTCTTCCCACTAATTTAACAATTAATGGACCTTGTAAAAATGAAAATACGAAAATAGACAGTAGTAATACTATAAATAAAAATGAGGTCCCACATCTAGGATGAAAGCGAGAAAATTGCTTGACATTTTTAACTGTAAGTTCTTTCCCATTTTCATGACAGTAAATAGTTTTATGTTCCGCCCCATGATATTGAAATAATGTTTTAACATCATTCATTCTGGAAATAATAGCTAAGTAACCTAGAAAGATAGTTATTCTAAATACACCATCTAAAATATCAAAACCCAAACCATCTGCTTGAATCCACCTTGCTGAAAAGAAAGGCAGAACCACAAAAAACAAAATTGCAAATAAAAAAGAACTACCAATAGTAAAAATAATCTCCTTTTTAGTTAGTTTCTCTTCAACACCTAAATTCTGATTACCACTCCAAATTAATGCCCTAACTCCATCATATAAAGTGTAACCTAAACCCACCACTCCTCGCATAAATGGAAATCTAAAATATTTTGGAAAATTTGAACTCTTCTCTTTTTTAATATTAATTTCGCCATTAGGGAGACGTACAGCTACTGCGTATTTTTCTTTATTACGCATCATAACTCCTTCAATAACTGCTTGTCCGCCAACTTCCATAGAGTAATAACTATAATAAATACTTTATAAAACTTTTCTAATTAATCACCTCGTAGATAAATGAGTCGGATTCAAATAAAACTCCCTAAACCCACTTGTTTACTCTTACCTAAAATCTCTTCTTCAGAATAACCTAGAACTGCAAAAATGCTAGACACCGCCGGCAACAATTGTTTATTTAAATAATAATCAACATCATACCCTCCAGGTTTAACATCACTTACTGGCTTAGCTCTTTCCCTAACTAAACCAGAACCTTTAGAAATCAAATATTCAACAACCATCCCTGGAAAAATTCTTTCCCCCCTCCTTTCTAAAATTTTAGCTACTAAGACATGTGGCCCGATGGAAGAATATTCTGAGAGTTCTCTTGTAATTTGAGTTTTGATTATTAATTTATTGAGACTGATTTTACCTTTTTTTAATACCTCGGCTATCTCTTTAACAAAGTTTAAAGCTTCATCTCTCTGGCCACTTAATACCAACCTTAACACTTTCTGCTGAACTTCTTTAGCTAATGGAGACCAATTCCTTCTGACAGTCTCAAATCCAGTTATCTTCAATTCACCTTTATCGTCAATGAGAGCATATTTCTTTTTTGCACCTTTATCTGACCCTTTTATTCCAACAAAAAGTCCACGTTTAAAATGTCCCTCGAACTCTAATTCCATATAACCTGGAAGATCAAAATTAATCTCGTTCATGAAAGCCATCGCTTGATCCATTTGTTGGTTTCCCAAAAGTAAAAAACAGGAGTCTGTATCTGCATATATTACCTGAAAACCTTTCCTTTCAGCTTTCTTAATAGTTTCTTTAATATAATTACGAGCGTAAGCAGTAGTAGAAGCGGCACATTCCAAGCAATACCATCGGGCTGCATAAAAACCAAGGTAACCATAAAAAGAATTTGCTAAAACCTTCAAGGCATAAGATCTTGCTTCTAAAATCTTCGTATCTTCACCTTTTTCTTTTTGCTCCCCTATCAATTTTTTCAAATCAACTCTTCTTAATATCAGTTGTTCCAGAACAGAGGGCATGAATTTTTTTTCCTTTTGACAAAACCAATAATCTTCTCTTTCTGGTACCCTTTTACTATTTTCACAACATTCACATCTAAAACTTTCTGGGCCTATATTATGGGCAGTAATAACCGTAGGGTAAAGTGAACGAAAATCGAACACAATTATATCTTCATAGAGGCCAGGAATTGGTTCATAAACAAAAGCACCTTGAATTTGTTCATCCATTCTGCGACTAACTTCATCTGATAATGGTTTATTAGGAGCTAGAACATTAAAACTAATCGCCCTTTTCAAAATGTAATTTTCAACCAATTTACTGAAACTCATCCTAATTACGTCAAAAGCTGGCAAACCAATTATTTTCGTAAATTCAATAACATCTGGTAATAATTTTGTACATAAATTCAAAGTAAGATGAGCATCATGTAAATTATATTCACAGAAGTCTTCTAATTTTTCTGGTTCATTATCCCAGATGTGAGCCAACTCATCTAAATTAACATCATGTTTTTTATGTCCAAGAAGTTCATTAGCAACACTATCTAAAGAATAACTGTCCGTCTTAAGATTCTTTCCAAGAATATATTTTATGAATGTTAAAATATCAATATGCAATATCCCTGAAATTGCAGCTATGCTTCCTCTAGAGCCAGCCCTAGATTTAACCTTTAATTCTGACCGATCTAAACCTAAATCAAATTTAACTTGATATTTATCTGCTCGCGTCTTAATATAAGGCAAATCAAAACCATCTGAAAAATAACCAGTTAAAATATCTGGTTGATAATCGAAAATAATCTGATATAAACGTTTAAGTAATTCAACTTCGTCACTTACATTTTCTAAATAATCTAATTTATGAGAAAAATTTTTCCAAGTAATAACTTTTTTGAAACTTTCTCCTTTCTCATCAACCCCATATACAGCAACCATCAAGATAGGATTCTTTTCTGGATCGATCTCTTTTTTTGTTGCGTAAGTTTCAATATCTATCGCTAATATTTTCCATCTTCGTAAAGGTTTTTTACTTCCTTGTTCAACCTGTTCTGCTAAGAAAACTGGTACACGCATGTTTTTATAATCAACAAACTCGCCTTCGGCCTTAACTTCTGTCATGGGAGTTATTCCCATATCTCTAAGATAACGATGAATAAAAACAATACTTTTCTCATAACATTGCACCCCTAATAATTGTAATTCCCTAGATAATAAAGGAACCGCCCGAGGGTAATTTACTGTTAATTTCCAATATTCTTTTTCTTTGCCAAGAAATTCTTTCTTAACTTTTTCCCAAAAGGTAAATTTAGCAACTCGACCAGCCGATTCAACAGTAATACTCTTAAAAACTTCAGGATCTAAATCATCAACTTCAGAAAAAAAGAAAGCTTGATGTTCATGAACCACGCAGATTTTACTTCCATCCTCTAATTTACTGTAAAGGTAAACATAAGTTTTTTCGTTTTTAATCTTGTATTCAAAATCATAGGGATAAAACTGAATTTTCATGTATGTTTTAACAGCTAATTTTTATATAAATTTAGTGGAAAATTTTATAAAATTCAGAATCATTACTTTAAGGATGGGGAAGAGTAAGAAAAAATTAGATTCTAAAAATAGAACTTTAAACGCTGTTTTTAAAAAAATTGAAAACGATAAGAAAAAAAAATTGCTAAATTTTGTTTCTGACATAACAGAAGAATCACTTAAAGGTATCAGTAAACCAAAATTAAGATTGAACAAATTTCCTAAAAAAAATTAAGGGATTTTCTTAAGGGATTTTAGGAGGTAATTATCCATATTCTTTTGTTCATCATCAATTATTTCTACTTTTGAAGAAATTTTAGACTCCTTAAGATCTTTTTTTTCTTGCATTATTTTTTTAATCTCTTCTGACAATAAAGAAGTAGCCAATTCCATCTCGTCTTCCATTAACTGTTTAGGTTCCCACTGCAAATTAAGACCATCTTCTTTCCGCCTAGGAATAATCTCAATAGAAAAATGAGGTGTCTTTTGACCGGCAGCTAATCCATTCTTTATTATCACATTAGTCCCTTGAGCCTCTAAACTTTCAAAGACAGCAACCCCTACCTTATTAGCAATAATCGAACATTTTTGAATTATTTCCTTAGGGACCATTTCTAAGATAGTAAAATGTTCTTTTGGAAATACAGTTACTTGACCCGAAATCATAGCCGTATCTTTTATCGCCACCACAACATCATCATCAAGGTAAAGAACATTTCTGTTATCTTCAATTATTTCACAAAATTCACACTTGCTCATTTTTCACCAATTATCTTATTTGAATAAGTTAGCAATATCATCTAAGCTAACATCTTTCCCCTCTTTTTCATTATCTGATTCACCATCGTCGATTTCTTCATCTTGTTCTTCATCATCATCTTCAGTTTCTTCTTTTTGATCCTTATTAGATTCATCAATCTCTTCTTGATCTTCAACTTTTTCTACTGTATCTTTCTTTATTTCTTCCTGTTCTTCATTATCTTGGTCCTGATTAGATCCTTCTTCATTAATAGTTTCTTCTTCTAATTTTTCCTGAACTTAAATTGTTTTCTTTTTTATACCTAAT
>CAZRHO010000018.1:0-13490 GCA_964599955.1 uncultured Methanosarcinales archaeon | reverse complement strand
CTAATGGGCAAATGGCCATTGTTGATGGAAAATTAGGCTGTGTTTTTAATTAATGAAGGTCGTGGGTTATAATAATGAAAATAACAAAAACTAATTTTTTTCTGATTGTGATCTTTTTAATAGCTTTACTTTTGCGAATATTTGCTGCTCATAATACTGATGTAGCAACAGATGAAATGATTTATTCTATAATTCCATTAAATATCATTTCAGCAGAACAATTAGGTACTATTGAACAATCTCCTCTTTTTTTCTATTTGAATGATTTAAGTTATATGCTATTTGATGGAATAACCCCTATATCTATTAGGTTGTGGTCAATTATTTTTGGGGCCCTATCTATTTTTGTTATTTATTTAATTTCTAAAGAATTATTCAGAAACAAAAATGCTGCATTGTTATCTTCATTTCTTTTTGCAGTGTCGAGCCATGCAATCAGTTATAATTATGAAATGGATATGGTTGCCTTTTTCTTTGTTGGATTAAGTACATATTTTTTTATTAAATTTCTAGATTATAAAAAAAATAAGAATCTTTATTTTGCTTCTTTATTCATGGCTTTGGGTATATTATCTAAAAATATTGTGATTTTAATTGGTTTTTCTTTTGTCATTATTTATTTAGTTTCTTTGAAAAGAAATAAATTTAATGATCTTAAAAAAGAAATAAAATCAATTTTAGTTGCTTTGTTTATAGTTCTGTTGATGGTTTCGCCAGTGTTTGCATACAATTATTTGACTTATCAAGAAAAAGGAACAACCGATTATTATTTTTCTAATATCTTAGGAGTTGGAGATTCGATACATGATGGGATGGATAAACAATGGGAAACTTCACGCTTCATTTCTATAACTAAAGAAAAATTTAAACAATTATTTAAATATGATTTTATTTTGTTATTTTCTTGTATAGTTGGTTTGTTTTATTCTTTGAAGAAAAAGTCAAATGGTATTTGGCTTGTTTTCTTATCGCTAATTTTATTTCACTCTTATATGGCTGGTCAAACTGGAAGCGCTAGTCATTATCTGTGGTGGCCATTTGTTTTAAGTATTTTTGCTGGCTTTGGTATTTTTAAAATACGGGATCTTTTTAAATCTAAAATCAAATTTAAGCATTTAGTTTTGTGTATTGTCTTAGCATCCTCTTTCCTTGTTTATAATACTACTTTGGATCTTAAAGAATCAAGAGAAAAATCAATTACTTTATCTTTAAGAGATTATGTTCATCAAGAGATTCCAGAAGACGCGATTGTGATAATAGATCCAAGAATTTATCGCGGAATTCATGCTTGGGTTTTTAATGATAAACATTATTTGGAGGGCACTCATTATTCAAATTTAATTAATTCGATGAATAATGTTCATGGGAAATTAAAAGAGGTTCCAATTTATTATATTGAATGTGGCCCAGGTACTAATTGTGGTTGGAAACCCGAAGATTTTGCTCGTATTTTTAATGTTGGCGAAGATCTAAGTAATTATTTTCAAAAAAATTTACAAAAAGTAGCAGAAATTAAAGCGACACATTATTTTAAAATTTACAAAGGGTCAATTGAAGTTCCCAGCGGTGTTTATGACATAATTGATCGTTCACATGTTTTTTGGTTTTATCCAATTGGTTGGAAGTACCCAGAACTGGCTGTTGATTATTATCCAAGAGATAATTTAGTTCACAAAACGGGTTTATTGATATTATATTTGAATGTTTTATTAACAATATTTACAATACCTTTTGTTTTATGGTTGGTTTTTAGAAAGAACAGGAAATATACTTTTTGATAGATTCCCATACATAATCTTTTTATAATAAACTAGGAAATGCTAGATAGATGTCTAAATATATTGAAAAATTAGAAAGAAATGGTAAAATTCTTGCAATTATAACCAGAGCAGGTATATTAACTGAATTATCTAAGGATAATAAGATGGTTTTTGTAACTCCAGATGAATTTCCTTTTCAAATAGGTGTACATAGTAGGGAATCTGGAGAAATAATTAAACCACATTTCCATGTCCCTTTTTCGGAATTAAGAGATTTCCCAGTGCAGGAATTCTTTTATGTTGTTTCTGGATCAATCAAAATAGACTTATATGATGATCGTGAAAATGATAAAAAAGTAGAAGAAGTAATGATAAATACTGGAGACACAATTTTATTAAATACTGGCCATGGTTTTACATTTTTAGAAGATGCAAAATTGATTGAATTAAAACAAGGTCCTTACCGGGGTCGCGATCAAGAGAAGAGATTTATTAACAATGGGTAATTTAAATAATAAAGAAGAAACAAGATTTATTCCTGTATGTGAACCAACTATTGGTGAGAAAGAATTAGAATATGTTACTGAAGCAGTAAAAACTGGTTGGATCTCTTCAGGGGGAAAATATATTAAAGAGTTTGAAGAAAAGTTTAGTTCTTATTGTGGTGTTAAGCACGGTGTAAGTTGTTCTAATGGAACTGTAGCAATTCATTTAGCAATTGAGGCATTAGGGATTGGTAAGGGAGATGAAGTTATAATTCCTACTTTTACCATGGCAGCTACTAGTAACGCCGTGATTTATGCAGGAGCAAAACCTGTGCTAATTGATTCTGAATTAGATACTTGGAATATAGATCTTGATAAAATAGAAGAAAAAATAACCACTAAAACTAAAGCAATCATGGTTGTTCATACCTACGGGCATCCAGTTGATATGGATGAAGTTAAGGGCATTGCAGATCGTCATAACCTTTATGTTATTGAAGATGCAGCTGAAGCACACGGTGCTGAATATAAAGGAAGGAAGGCAGGTAGTTTAAGTGATATTGCTTGTTTTAGTTTTTATGCTAACAAGATTGCTACCTGCGGGGAAGGTGGTATGGTAATAACTAATAATGATCAATGGGCAGAGAGAATGAAAAAGTTAAGAAATCATTTTTTTGGTCAACCAAGATTTCTTCATAAGGAACTGGGTTACAACTATCGGTTAACCAACATGCAAGCGGCTGTTGGTTTAGCTCAAGTAGAAAAACTCGACCAGTTAGTTGATGCTAGAAGGAAAAATGCTTTTCTGTATAACGAATTACTTAAAGACGTAAAGGGAATTAGAATACCTCCGGAGAAGGAATGGGTAAAAAATGTTTATTGGATGTATGGTGTTTTAGTTGAAGATGATTTTGGAATGATAATGTCAGAATTAAGAGATAAATTATTACTAAAAGGTGTCGATACAAGAGCTTTTTTTATTGGGATGCATAAACAACCAGCTTATCATGGAGATGACCCTAGGTTCCCAGATGTTTCTGGTGAATTTCCAGGTTCGGACGAATTAGAAAGAAAAGGTTTTTATTTACCTTCTTCAAGCCACTTGACTACTGAAGAGATAGAATATATTGTAAATTGTATTAAAGAAATTAAGAAAAGTTGTGAAAATAAAAATGAGTGAACTTTGTGATTTTAATAAGGTAAATTCTTCCGATATTATTAATGAGGTTGAAAAATTTAAAGTTTCAGTAATCTTGCCTTCTTATAATGAAAAGGATAATATTACAGAAGCGATTGAAAGAATTTCTAAAAGCGTAGGCGATCAATTATTAGAAATTATTGTTGTTGATGATGATAGTCCGGATTTAACTTGGAAACTTGTAAAGGATCTACAAAATCCCAAAGTAAAATTGATCCATAGAACTGAGGAGAAAGGTTTAGCTTCTGCTTTATTCGATGGTATTAAATCATCTCGAGGTAATGTTGTTGTTTGGATGGATTGTGATTTGGGATTGCCTCCGGAGGAGATACCTGGTTTAGTGAAAAATTTAAACTCTTATGATGTAGCGATTGGATCTAGGTATGTAAAAGGAGGAAAAGATCCTCGGCCTAAATTTAGAGTTTTATTAAGTTTGATGATCAATGGATTTACTATGGCTTTATTGGGCCCAGGGGTAAGGGACTATACCTCTGGTTTTACTGCAGTAAAAAAAGAAGTATTTGATACTGTTTATTTTTCAAGAAAAGGCTTTGGCGAATACTTTATTGAATTTGCATATAAAGCAAAGAAACAAGGTTTTAAAATTATTGAAGTTCCTTGTGTTTATCAGATAAGAACAGGAGGGGTTTCAAAATCAGATGGGGATCTAAGAACATTATTCAAATTAGGGAAGGATTATGGTTTAAAGGTTCTTAAATTAAGGTTTGGAAGATGAATATTCCTATTAATGAGATAAAGAAAGATTTGTATCGTTATGTAAAATTTGTTTTTGGAGGAGGCATTAGTTTAATTTTAAATCTTTTGATCACTTATTTGTTAACTGAGTTAATCGGTTTTTGGCATATGGTCTCCTTTGCTATAGCTTTAAGTTTAGAAACAATCTTCTTGTTTGCTTATCATTCAAAAGTTACTTTTAAAGTCAATGGTAAATTTAAGATATTCGTTATTGTGATTTTACTAATTAGTTTTTTAAATTGGATTTTAGTATATTTATTAACTGAAAAAATTAAAATGCAGTATCTTATTGCTATAGTTTTGGTGGCAGGAGTTGTTTCAATATTGAATTATTTTATTAATAAAAAAATTGTTTTTAAAGATAAGGAATTAATTTAATTTTTAATTATTCAAAGAAAGTACAGAAAACTTTATTAATGGTTATTAGCGATAAAAATATTATGGTGGAAGGGGCAGTACAAAAATCAGATAATTTAAAATTAATTACAAGAGAAACTTGTATGGTTTGTAATTCTAATAATTTATCTCATTTGTTCACTTTAGGCGAACAGTATGTTAACAATTTTATTAAAAAAGAAGATTTAGATAAATGTATAAAAGCGCCTTTAGAGATGGTTTTTTGTGAAAATTGTACTTTAGTGCAACTTAAACATACAGCTCCTCAAGAATTATTATATGCACGTTTTTACTGGTATAAATCTGGCGTTACTGATACGATGAAAAAAGCTTTAAGAGATATTACTTCTAAGGCCGAGGAAATGTTTGATCTTAAAGAAGGAGATGTTGTTTTAGATATTGGTTCAAATGATGGCACTTTATTAAGGACTTATACTATTACTGGTCTAGTTACTGTGGGCGTGGAACCAGCAGATAATTTGGTTGAAGAAGGCAAGCAAGGTTTAACTCACCACATTCATGATTTTTGGTATTATGACGTTTATAAAGAAGCTTTAGGTAAGAAAGCTAAAATAATCACTGCAATTGGTATGTTTTATGATATGGAAGACCCTAATCAATTCATTGCAGATTCTGCTAAAGCTTTAACTGAAGATGGTGTTTTCATTGCCCAATTGATGTGTTTAAAGAACATGTTAGATACTAACGATGTAGGTAATATTTGTCATGAGCATTTAGAATTTTATTCCTTTAAATCTTTAGAATATTTATTTAATAAGAATGGTTTAGAAATTTTTGATGTTGAAATTAATGATATTAATGGCGGTAGTTATCGTGTCTATGCGAAGAAAAAAGGGGCAATAGTAAAGGAAGAACAGGGAGCTAGAGAAAGAGTACAAGCTGTTCGTGAAAGTGAAAAAGACCTTGGTGATAAGCAGGTTTACATAGATTTCTTTAATAGATTAGAAGAAAATAAAAGAAAATGTGTTGATTTCATTAAACAGGAAGTTTCTAATGGTAAAAAAGTTTGGGTTTATGGGGCATCAACTAAAGGCAACGTAATTTTACAGTATTATGGATTAGATTATAATTTAATTGAAGCTGCTTCAGAAAGAAGCCCCTTCAAATGGGGAAGGTATACCGTTGGCACTATGGTTCCTTGTGTTTCTGAGGAAGAAGCTCGAAAAGCTCAGCCAGATTATTTTTTAGTTTTACCTTATGCATTCTTCAATGAAATGTATGCAAGAGAGACCGAATGGCGAGAGAAAGGAGGCAAATGGATTGTACCTTTGCCTGAATTTAGGATCGCTGAATAATTTAAAATGATTAATAATTAAGAAATGAAGAAAGCTTTAATTTTTGGGATAACTGGACAAGATGGAAGTTATTTAGCAGAATTTCTTTTAGAAAAAGGTTATGAAGTCCATGGGATGTATAGGAGATCAGCTACTGGAAATACTGTAAATATTCAGCACTTAATAGAGGGAAAAAAAATAAATTTACATAAAGGTGATTTAGCTGACCCTACATCTATTTATAGGATCATCAATGAAGTTCAACCAGATGAGGTTTATAATGAAGCAGATCAAGATCATGTAAGTTGGAGTTATGCATCAGTAGGTTATTCTTGCGATATTACTGGTGGCGCAGTTGGTAGGATTTTAGAAATAATTAAACAGATAAATCCTAAAATTAAGTATTTTCAACCAGTTTCTTCTAATATGTTTGGTAAGACTCCAGAAAACCCACAGACTGAGGAGACTCCTTTTAGGCCACAAAGCCCATATGCAGCAGCCAAAGTTTTAGCTTTTGAGATGGTACGTTATTATAGAGATGTCTTTGGGATTTTTGCATGTACGGGAATCTTTTATAATCATGAATCTCCACGAAGAACCACAGACTATGTCACTAGAAAAATAACCATGGCTGCAGCAAGGATTAAACATGGTTTGCAAGATAAATTATTACTCGGAAATTTAGATGCTAAGATTGATTTTGGTTATGCTGGAGATTACATGGAAGCTGCTTGGAAAGTAATGCAACATGGTAAACCGAATGATTATATTATTTGCACGGGCGAGGTTCATTCAGTTCGTGAATGGTTAGAAGAATCGTTTTCCTTAGTGGGTTTGAATTGTGACGATTATGTAGGATTTGATCCACAATTTGCTAGGCCTGGGAATACAAGTGTTCTCTTAGGTGATACTTCTCGAATCAAGAATGCGGTTGATTGGGAAGCTAAGGTTAAGTTCAAAGAATTAGTTAAGTTGATGGTTGAAAAAGACTTAAGGTTAGCTGAGGAAGAAGCTATTATTAAATTCAATAAAGTAGTTAATTAGCTTCTTTTTCAAAATTTATTTTAAGAGATCTTTTTCATTTAAATTTTCTAAAGCTCCTCTTGTAGAAGCCATCAAGGATATTCTCTCGTCATTTAATAGTAGGTTTATTTCTTCAATAGAAGATAATTTAATTAATTCTTCGTGCTCATTTTCAGTTGCATTTTCTTTCCAATTATTACTAAGAAAATATTCTTCTGGGGCTTTTGTTTTTATAATGTATGTGAAGTCAGAAGATGTATTTGGAAACTGAAAAACACCTATCAAACGTTTGTTAATTATATCTTTATTAGTTAAACCAAATTCACCTAATTCATTTTTCAAACTTTCTTCGAGGTTTAATTCTTCTAATTTTTCACAATAATCTATGTGTCCTGCAACAGAATTAAAGTAGCCTTGATATTCTTTGTTTAATCTTTTACCCAAAATTATTGAACCTTCTTTAGATATTATCAATCCAGCTACCCCTGGGCAACGTGAAAAGAAAGCTGACCCGTCATCAAATAATTTTTCTCCTAAAGATATGTATTTTTTTTTCATTGAATCATCCATTTCTTGATCTTCTAGGTAATGGTAAAAATTAGTTAAACCTAAGTATACTCTTAGTGTTTTAGAATTTATTTCAAATCTGTCAATTCTAAATTTTCTGTCATCATATTTAGACCTTTTTCCATCATTGATTTCATTTCTATCTATCATTGGTTGAATAATGTTTTTTAGATTCCAGTGGTAATTTCTTGATCTTGTTGGGTCCTCTTTATTTGCAGAACAGAGGCCTTCTTTAAATGAAACATTTAACTTTGAAAGAATTTTCCCCTGTAATTCTTCCCCTTCAACAGATTTATCTACAATGTATTTTTTGTTCATTTTGATGTTGGTTTAAACTTCATACAAGCTATTTCATATTTTTCAATAGTATCGATAGGAAACCATTGTCCTTGATGCAAAAAAGAGATGATTTTTTTTTCATTAGTTATTTTTTCGAAACAATCGAATTCTATTGAAGAGGCGCCATCTGGTAAAATGTCTAAACAAGAAGGTTTCATTAAGTAAACTCCAAAATCCATCCATCTCGATGAATTTACTAAGTTTTTTGGTTTTTCTATAAATTTAATTATCCTATTTTCTATAAGTTCAATATAAGAGTAATTTTTAGAGTTTTTTCTTTCTAATAAACCCATGACCATATCTGCTTGGGTTAAGAAGAAAATTTCGCGCATTTTACTAAAATCAACATCAAGTAAACCATCGCCCCAAACTAAGTAAAAAGGTTGAGTTAACCCTTTGGCTGCCTTTTTAACAGCACCACCGGTTCCAAGTGGCTTATCCTCACAGGAATAATTAATACTTATTCCATATTTAGAACCATCTCCGAAGTATTCCTGAATCATCTTTCCTTTATACCCAATAGAAATAATAAAATTGGTCACACCGTTTTTTTTTAAACTTTCAATAATATGTAATAACGTTGGTTTACCTTTTATTGATAAAAGTGGCTTAGGCTTTTCTAATGTCAAAGGTCTTAACCTAGTACCTAAGCCTCCAGCTAAAATTATTGCATACATTTTAATAAGCTTTCTTATATTTTTTATTTTAAATATTTCGTGTTATTTCTTTAAATCTTATTTAGTACGGAAATATTAAAAACTCTTCTAATTTGAGTTAATATCGTGAGAAAAGAAGAGTATCAGGTACTATATGATTTGGAAAGTAGATATTGGTGGTTTTTAGGTAGAACTAAAATAGCTTTTGATATTCTAAATAATAATCTAAAAAAAAAAAATAATTTAAAAATTTTAGATGCTGGCTGTGGTACTGGAAGAAATATAGAATATTTAAGTAAATATGGTACGGTTTATGGTGTTGATTTTTCCGAAGATGCTCTTGATTTCTGTAAAAAAAAAGGTCTTAATAACTTTAACTTAGGAAAAATTGAAGATTTACCTTATAAGGATAATTATTTTGATTTAGTAACTTGTTTTGGCGTTCTTTATCATCAAGGGATTAAAGATGATTTAAAAGCAGTAAAAGAGCTTAGTCGTGTTTGTAAGCCAAGGGGTTATGTTTTAATAACTACTCCTGCCGGACAATTTTTAACAAAAAAATTATTTTACAGCCAACATGATAAAAGTCAATTTACGGCGAGGAGACATAGTAAAAAGAAATTAAAAAAATTATTTGCGAGATCTAACTTAGAAGATGTAGAAATAACTTATATGAATTCTTTTTTAATGCCCTTAATAATTATGGCAAGAATTCTTAAAAAATTAAATGAAATTATTTTTGGAAGTAAACAGGATGAATTCAAATCTGAATTACAATTGTTGCCAAAACCTATAAATAAATTTTTATTTTTCATCATTTCATTTGAAAACAAATTGATAAAAATAATCCCTTTGCCTTTTGGATTAACTATTATTTGTATTTTTAAAAATAATAATTTAAATAATTTAAAATTAATAAAAACCATTAGAGGGCGTAAACTCAGTTTTTTGTGGTTCTTCGTTTGATTTTTCTTCTTCTTTATTCCAATCCTTTCCTGCTTCGCGTTTAGCATCTTTAACAACATTTCTAGATATAACGTCCATCTGTGAAGAGTGATTTGGTGCGTCCCAAGGGACTACTTCTCCGTTAAGATGTTTTTTCCATCGGTTTAAATCTGCTTCAACCATTATTTTTACCAGTTCTTTGAAAGTTACATTTGGTTTCCAACCAAAAGTCTTTTCAGCTTTTTTTGGGCTCCCTAATAGTTGATGAACATCCATTGGTCTTTGTAACCTTTCATCTGTAACTACGTAATCCTTCCAGTTAAGGTTTACTGCTTCAAAAGCAGCTTGAGCAAACTCAGCAACAGAATGAGTTTCGCCAGTAGCAACAACATAATCGTCAGGTTTGTCTTGCTGCATCATCATCCACATACATTCAACATATTCTTTAGCAAAACCCCAATCCCTCTTTGCATGAATATTCCCTAAACGTAATTCATTCTGTAAACCTAATTTTATTTTTGAAACTGCGTTAGTTATCTTTCTGGTTACGAATTCTAAACCTCTTAATGGCGACTCGTGGTTAAAAAGAATTCCGTTACAAGCATAGATTCCGTAAGAATGTCGATACACTTTAACCATGTGATATGAACTTAACTTTGCAACTGCATATGGCGAATGAGGAACCATTTGAGTTTCTTCAGTTTGTGGACAGTCATCAGAACCACCAAATAATTCGCTTGTTGAAGCTTGATAAAATTTGATCTCTTTCTTCAAATGTCTGATTATCTCTAAGAAACGTAATGAACCATTAGCATCAATATCATTGGTTAGAATTGGTTGATCAAATGATCCACCTACAAAACTTTGGGCGGCTAAATTATAGATCTCGCAAGGGTCAGATATAGTTACTGCTTCTAAAAGAGAGGACATATCTGATAAATCAGCGGGAATTAAAGTAATCTTGTTGGCAATTCCTAATTCTTGTAATCGCCAAAAGTTAGGAGTGGATACTCTCCTGTATGTTCCAAAGACTTTGTATCCTTTTTCTAATAAGAACTTCGCTAAGTAAGGTCCATCTTGGCCAGTTATCCCTGTTATTAAAACTCTTTTCATAATTGATATTTTTCGACAATTGTCGTTTAAAAAGCTTTTGTAACTATGCTCTTAATGTATTATGTGAACTTCATATCAATATCTTTAAAAACAAATTTTTTCAAAATAATTGATTATGACCAATTATACTAAGAAAGCACTTAAAGGAGCAAGTATAACTCTTATTTTTAGTGTTTTAGCTTCAATAATTGCGTATTTCACACGCATAATTTTAGCAAGAAGATTAACTCCCGAAGATTTTGGATTGTTTTATGCCGTGTTTAACTTCATCATTTTTTTTCTTTTTTTTAGAAGTTTAGGTTTAGGTCAAGCTTTAGTAAAATATATTGCCGAATTTAAAGCGTTAAAAAAATTCAATGAAATTAAAACCTCAATTGTTTCTGTTTTTTCTTTACAATTTCTTAGTTCATTAATTTTTGGAATTTTTTTCTTTTTTACTGCAGATTATTTTGCAGAAGTTTATTTTAAGAATTATCAAGCATCAATTATTTTAAAGTTTTTTATAATCTATGTTTTATTTAGCATTTTCTTTATCATTACTAAGCAAGTTTTTCAAGGATTTCAAAGAATGTTTTTATATTCTTCTGTCGAGTTATCAAAAAATCTAATTGTTCTTGGTTCTGTAATTTATTTTTTTAATGAAGGCCATACTCTTTTTTCTCCAGTTTATGCTTTTGCTTTAGTTTGTCCATTATTATTTGTTTTATATTTCCCTTCGTTATTGAAAGTTTTCAGATTTTCTAAGTATAAAATTTTAAATACAAAAAAGATTTCTAAAAAATTAATCTTTTTTGGAATCCCGGTATTTGCTACTTCTGTTGGCGGAAAGATCATAGGTTATATTGATACCCTTATTTTAACTTATTACGTAAGTCTTTCGGAAGTTGGTATTTATAATGTTGTTCTGCCTTCTGCTTTAATGTTTATATTTTTTAGTAAAGCCATTTGTTCTGTGATTTTCCCTTTATCTTCAGAATTGTGGGCACTTAATAACAAGAAAACTTTAGTTAATGGTATTTCCATTATCCATAAACATATTTTTATTTTAATAATGCCAATCATATTAGTGGCTTTTTATTTTTCTCCAGCATTAATTAGATTACTTTTTGGCCAGGAATATGTAAGTGGTTTCTTGGCCTTTCAAATTTTATTATTAGGCGTTATATTTTATGTTGTTGCATCAGTGAATAATAATGTGATTTCAGGAGTAGGTAAACCCAAAATAGTAACTTTGATTATTTTGTCTTCAGCAGCTTTAAATATAATTTTAAATATGATTTTAATTCCCAAATATGGCTTAAATGGTGCTGCTTTTGCAACTTCTTTTAGTTATTTATTTATGTTTATTTTTTCAATGTACAAAGTAAAAAAAATAATTGGTTTAGAATATCCCCTCAAGAGATGGATTTTTTCTTTTATTTCGGCATTAATATTTTATGCGACTCTATTCTTTGTAGAAAGATCTTTAAATATGGGCTTGATTTTAGAAGTATTAATATCTTCAACTTTAGCAGGCATCATTTATTTAATTTTAGTTTATTTACTAGGGTTAATCAGACTTGAAGAAATAAAAAAATATGTTAAATTTTAAAATGGAAAAAGCAAGAAACGAAAGATTAGAATGTATTAAAATAGTCTTAAAAGAATTTGACGAACAAAATATTAATTATTGTATTCTTAGAAATTATGAATTTTTATTAGGAAATCCAATGCCTATAGAAAGTTTAGATACTGTGGTCTCTAAAAAAGATTTTAGAAGGGCCGATAAAATTTTAAAAGATTTTGACTTTATTAAACGTAAGCAACAATTTTCCTTAAAACATAAGGCTTATTTTAGATTAATAGATTTACAAAAAGTTAGTTTTGACATCCAGATTGGAGGAATACATTGGAACGATATGGTTTATCTGGACGAATCTATACTTGAGAATAGGAAAAAAATTAAATATTTTTATGCCCTTTCAGATAAAGATACTTTTGTAATGTTGTTAGTACATTCAATTCTTGGGAAAAGATATTTTAAACCAAAATATCAAAAAACATTAGTTGGTCTTTATGATCAAGTTGATAACAACTATGTTTATTCTAAAATCTCTAAAATATTTAATAAAAAATTTGCTAAGTTTTTAATGCAATCAGTAAAAATAAATAAATTTAACAGAATTAATTGTTATAAACTAATAATTATATTTTTAATCAAAAAACCAATTCGTTTTATCACTTTTTTCTTATTGACACTAAGGTGGATTAAACAGAGAAAGAATCCTTTTAGGTTATCTCCTTTGATTAGTGTTATTGGCCCAGATGGTGCAGGAAAATCTACCATGGTGAAAAATTTAAAATATTTTTTAGAGAGTAATGGAAGAAAAATATCTTTAATTTATACTGGAAGAGGAAGGGAAAATATTTTACCAATCGCTTACTTTGGCCGTAAATATAAAAAAAAAGAAAAGAAGAGAGATAAGGTTACTGGGGATTTTTATAAACATAAAAAAGCAAGTTTGAAAAGAAGAGTATTATATACGTTATCTTGTCCTATTTTTGCTTTAGACCTTTATTTACGTTATTTGTTTAAGATCTTACCTGAACGAAGAAAAGGGAAAATAGTAATCACAGACAGATATTGTTCAGATATTATTCTTATGAAAAATGTGCCATCTTGGTTGAAAAATTTCTTCTTAACTTTATTTCCAAAACCAACTATTAATATCTTCCTATATAATGATCCAGAAACATTGCATCAACGTAGACCAGAAGAACCAATAAATGAATTAGAAAGGCAAATGAGCATATTTGGAAAGTTAAATTACGATATGAAAATAAAAAGTACAGATCAGAAAAAAGATTATATAGAAATTATTAATTTTATACAGAAGAGGTTGTTGGAAAATTGGTTTTAATTTTCAATCGATAAAACCTAAGGTTAACTTAATATTGGCATTATTATTTTTATGATC
>CAZRHO010000017.1:0-13624 GCA_964599955.1 uncultured Methanosarcinales archaeon | reverse complement strand
GTCCTCTATTTTCTTCTAAATTTAAAATAATACAATTTGGAAAATACTTTCTCCATAGATTATTATTTTCAGATTGAAAAGGTGTTGAGTAATTAACAACAATTATATGTTGTTTAAATTCTTTTAGTACAGGTAAATTATATAATATATATCTTATATCTAACACGGATTCTACTTCAATCCTCAATGTTATTGAGAAATTTTCCTTAGATAAATTTTTCAAAAAAAAATTTTTATCATTTGAAATGGGGTTGATTAAAACAGACCCTGAATTTTTGAAAAATGTTCTAAAAGAAATTAACTTAAACAAGGAAGATTGCCTTGTCATTGGTGATAGCATGCAAAGCGATATCATTGCTTCTGAGAAAGCCGGAATCAAAGCAATTTTGGTTGATAGACGCAATAGTAGAGATTTTCAAACAAAAATTAAAAATCTAAAAGAATTGAGGGAAATTCTAAATAATTAAAATGGCAGAAATAACTTTTTTAGGAACAGGTTGTATGCAACCAACAAAACAAAGAAACCATGCGGCAGTTTTACTTAATTATAAAAAAGAAAATATCCTTTTTGATTGTGGTGAGGGTACACAGAGACAAATGAGAATTGCTGGAGTTAAGCCTTCAAAAATAACTAGGTTATGCATTACGCATTTTCATGGAGACCATGTTTTTGGTATTCCTGGTTTGATGAGTTCAATGGGTGCAGATGAATATAGTAAAAAGTTGCATGTTTATGGGCCTAAAGGAACAAAAAAGTATTTGGAGCATCTGTTTAAATCATTTGCAGCTAAAGATATAATTGAACATGAAGTGCATGAAATAGATTCAGGAATATTCTTTGAAAATGATGAATTCAAATTAGAAGCACAAAAATTGAAACATTCTGTTCTTTGTTATGGGTATAAATTTATTGAAAAGGATCGTCTTAGAATCAACGTTTCTAAAGCTAAAAAATTAAATTTATCTGGACCAATATTGGGAAAATTACAGCAAGGAAAAGATGTAATTGTAAATGGACAAAAAATTGAAGCAGAAAATATAACTTACCTTGTTCCTGGAAAAAAAATAAGTTATGTTACAGATACAGCTATTTGTAATGGCGTTAATAAATTAGCTGATAATGTTGATTTATTGATTCTTGAAGGTACATTATTAAATAACCTTAAAGCTAATGCTATAAAATCAAAACATCTTACAGTTAAGCAAGCAGCCTTAATTGCTTCTGAAAATAATGCAAAAAAATTAGTTGTAACTCACATTAGTCAAAGATATAAAGATACTAATGAAATTGTAGCTGAAGCAAGAGATTATTTTGATAATAGCATCATAGCAGAAGATTTCATGAAAATTAAAATTTGAAATGGTTAATAGAAAAGCTAAAGGCACTAAAGGAGAAAGAGAGTTAGTTAAATTCTTCAATGATAGTGGTTGGGCTTGTATTAGGATTGCTGGTTCTGGAAGCTCACGCTATCCTTCTCCTGATATTTTAGCCGGAAACGCCATACGTAGATTAGCAATCGAATGTAAAGTCACCAAAGATAAGAAAAAATACATCCCAAAACAAGAAATAGCACAATTAGAAATATTTTCTCGTAAATTTGGCGCTGAATCTTGGATTGGAGTTAAATTTTCAGGAGAAAAATGGTATTTTATAATGCTTGAAGATCTTAAAGATACTGGTGTTTCTTTGTCTATTTCTTTGGAATTGGCCAAATTAAGGGGTTTAACGGCAGAAGAACTAATAAAAATCAAATAAATGAAATTTTTAAGCTAAATAAGCAAAAGATTTAAAAGCGGCATGAGCCATAGTAATAAATCTCATTTAATATAAATTATATATAGTAAAATGCGTTTAACACAAAAGAAAATTGAAAGTATTCTGGTCAGATTTGTAGGGGAAGAAGGTCTACCATTAGTTAGAGAATTAATTGGGAAAGAAAATGTTTCTGAATTTGATTTAGCTACTAAATTAAAAAAAGATATTAAAGTTGTAAGAAAACAAATTTACTTACTACAAGATCAAAATTTAGTTAGTTTCACTAAAAAGAAAGATAAACAGAAAGGGTGGTACATTTACTATTGGACTTTAATTCCTGAAAGTATTAAATTTAATAATTATAAGATTAAAAAAGAATTGTTAACTAGATTAAAATTAAAAGTAGAAGAAGAAGCAAATGAATTATTCTTTATATGTCCTCAAAACTGCGTTAGATTAAATTTTGATCAAAGTATGGACTACGAATTTCATTGTCCAGAATGTGGAGAATTAATAAATCAAGAAGAAAGCGAAGATAAGACAAAAGCTCTAAAGAAAAAAATTGAAGAATTGGAAAAAGAATTAAAAGAACTAGATTTAAAGAAAATTAAAAGGAAAAAAATTAAAGATCAAAAGAAAGAAGTTGAAGCGAAGAAAAAAGAGAAAAGTAAGGTATCCTCTATTAAAAAGAAAGCGACTAAAGTAAAAAAAATAATTAAAAAGAAAGTAACTAAAAGAAAAGAAACCAAAAAAACTCCTGCTAAGAAAAAATCTTCTACTAAAAAGAAAGCGATTAAAGCAAAAAAAATAATCAAAAAGAAAACAACTAAAAGAAAAGAAACCAAAGAAATTACTAAAAAAAAACCTGCTAAGAAAAAATCTTCTACTAAAAAGAAAGGGATTAAAGCAAAAAAAATAATCAAAAAGAAAAAATCTAGAAAAGACGAATATTTTTAAAAATTAATTATTACTTTTTTCTCCTCTTGGTTGTTTTTTTAGTTGTTTTACGTGGTTTTCTTGAAATTAATTTCCCAATAACTTTTTCTTCTTTCAAGACCTTCCCCGTCATTCTTTGAATATTAAGTTCCATAGAAGCTATCCTTCTTTCCAATAAAAGTAAAACTCTTAAGGAATAAACTATCGCTAATAAAGTCCCTATAATTACTGCAAGTATTAATTCTGCTAATTCTACACCTGGCATTTTTATGCACCTCTTTTAATTTGTGACATTTAATTGTCTATTTTTTTATTTTTAATATTATCTTAATTTCTATCTACTTGAAGAGGTGTTTTTAAGTATATAAAAGTTGCGGAAAAAATAAAGGTTTATTTTACGTAAACATTTATAAAACAAGCTTTAAATTAAAACTTAAAATGGATTCTTATGAAGAATTATTAAAAAAAGCGCAGGAAGAATTACCAGAGCAAGTTAAAGGTAGTGAAAGGTTTGTCATAGATAAAATAAAAGGCCATTTAGAAGGGAGTAAAACAATCTTGATTAATCTTAAAAAAATAGCTAAAGACCTAAGTCGTGATGAGAATCACTTATTAAAATATTTACTTCGAGAGTTAGCAACTCCTGGGAAAATAGTTAGAGGTAGAGTTATACTAGGTGCTAAAACAGCAGCCTCTACAATCAATAAAAAAATTAAAAAATATGCTAGTGAGTTTGTTTTTTGTTCTGAATGCAACAAACCAGATACAGAGTTGGCTGAAGAAAAAAGCGTAATGTATTTGAAATGTTTAGCTTGTGGTGTTAAGAAACCAGTTAAAAATATTTAATTTTAAAAATGGAGTTTATAGTTTCTGAAAAACAAGGACCATTTGGTTTACTATTGATTGTTACTGATAAAGAACTTATTGGGAAATATTTTGAAGAAGGAAATTTACAATTAGATTTAACTAAAAAATTTTATCAAGGAAAAGAAAAAAGTAAAGAAGAAATTATTAAATTAATTGAAAAGACAAAAAATTTTCATTTTACTGGAATTAAATCTGTTAATTTTGGAATTGAACAAAATTTAGTTGACAAAAATAAAATTTTAATAATTTCTAAAATTCCTCATGCAGAAGTCGTTGTTGCTAGTGATTGAACTTCTTAGAAATATAAGACTTAAAATAAATAAACTTAATTAAGAAAAGAATTCCCCTAAACCAGATTGCTTTTCTTTCTCTTTTCCAAAAATATCATCGATATTGCTTCTTAACATTTCTAAAGTTTGTTTAAGATAAGGAGAAAAATCATATTTTTCTGCGAGATTTAAAGAATGACCCATATATTTAATCACCGAACCCTCAGAAATTGTAAAAATTAATCTTCCTTTGCAGATAGTACATTTGTTGCTTAATGGTGGACGACGATATTTTTCATTGCATTTAGGACATCTAAATTGTTGCATAGAAAATTTCCTTAAATTACCTTTAATATCTTTTAAAAAATGTTTTTGTATTACTAATTTAGCTACATCATCCATGTTAACAGCCCTTACTTTTCTTGCAATTTCCATTTGGCCATTTAATTTTTCTATCATTGAAGGAAGAGTTTTATATGCTGAACATTGAATACCGCTGTTAAAATTATCAACATGATGTGTAAAACCAAAATTTTCATATTGTTTTTCCGTTCCTAAATTATCTCCTAATTGTTCTATTTTTTTTTCATCTGGGCCATATTTGACCTCCCAAGGGTTTTTCATTTCTAAAGCTGCCTCATATAATTCTAAAGGATATTTCCATTCAACGTCCATTCCATGAACTTGATCATCAACCTCGGCAGGATCTAAAGTTGAAGTTAGTACCAAAGGCGAATCCATTGTTGCACCTCTTGTTTTGGGTAAATATTCACGTGCAAAATTTAGAAGTGAATCCATTAACAACATAACTGCAGCTTCATCACCATCACAATCTCTACGTAAACCAGCGTGATACATTGGATGAGTAATAAGCCCTTGAGTTTCTGAAAAACCAATTATTCTTCCAATTAAGCCGGCAGAAATGTGCGGAGCTAAACCAATCACTAAATGTCCAGCCAAATCTTCTTCCTTTTTTATTTTATAAAATGGTTTCATTTTATAGAATTTAACTAATAAATCATCAACAAAATTTGCTACCTTGGATAAAACTACTGGGGCTGATTCCTCTAACGAATTAAAACCAGGTAAAATTATGTCTTGTGGTTTAATTTCTAAAATTTGATTGCTATCTTTCAAATCTTTTCCATCAATATCCTTTAAATAACCTAATTCCTTTAACTTTTCTACAGAAGTATGAATTTCTTTTGGTTTAAAATGGGTTAATGGTAACTCTGTACAATCATAACGAGTAGTTCCATCTTTATTTACATAAATATTATGTTTGGCTCTCAAAATACCTTTTGCTAAATGTTCTACAATGTGGTCTTTATTAGAAGTTCTTCTTATGCCTTTAATTAAATCAGGGATTATTTTTTCTCCTAATCTTTCTTGTGCCTTATTAAGAAAATATTTGATGTCAATATCTTTCGTTTTGAATGTGTTAGTTTTTCCATGACGGCAAGTATCATTATCTACATCATTACAAAAACGACAATAAAAATTCTTTTTGCATTTCTTACCACACTCCTCACAATTACGATAAACCATCTCTTTTTCACATGATTCACAATAAAACAAAGGAAAAGAACTTCTAACTTTCCCTACTTTTAAAGCTGCTTGGAAACTTCTTAACCTATCTCCTTCTTCACCAACAGGAAACATAACTTGGGGAGACCCAGTTAACTGTCTAGTTTTAGCTTTTTCTGGTCTGCCCATTCTTGCCCCAATAAAAGTTCCTGCTTTATCTTTTATTTTAATATTACATAAGAAATTGATTATTTCTAAACCTGATTTTTCTTCTAATTTTTCAGAATTTAAATTTATTTTTTCTAAACCTTTTTGATCTTTAAAATCAAAACAAAATGCAAATATTTTAGCTTCTTTCCTTTTAAGGACTATGTTTTCTTTATTTATTACTTGATGAGTTGCTCCTAATTTCTCTAAAATTTTTTTTGCTTTATGATGTTTTTCATGAGAACAATAATAAGGTAAAATTATTTTTTTAATTCCTTCTTCATCAATTTTTACTTTACCTTCTTGAAGCCATTCTTTTAAAGACAACAGTTCTTTTCCAGAAATTAAATCCCAATAAAAAAGATATTCTGGATGTAATGGAACATTTAATCTTTTACTAATAATTAAAGCTTCTTTCCAAGAAGGATTATTGAACAAAGGTGAAGATATCAGGTCTATTAAAAATTTTTCAGAAATCTTTGTCAGTTCTGCTGCTTTACTAATTGAGTTATCAGAAAATAAATTATTTATGTTTTTTTCAACTTCTAAAGCCCACCATTCTGGACAGTAACCTGCTGGAACTAAGCTGTGTCCATTTTCGGAAAAATCTCCATAGTTAAATAATATATCTCCTAAAAAAATAACTTCATCTACTTGTTTTAAATATTCTCTAGCCATTTCGGCCGTTTTGAGATGTAAAACAGAACCGTCTTCTAAAGAAACAATAGGGCCTTCTAATGTATCACATACTGTAATTGTGGTAGCCTTTCCTGGCCTTTCTACTTTTAATTGTGTACCGATGGCAATAAATTTTTCTAAAACAATTAATGTTGCAGGATGTAATGCTGATGCAGAAAAACCAGAAGTCCTATTTCTACCATAACGTAACCTAAAGCCACCTTTTGCCAGTGGGTGAGTTAAAATAGGTCTACCTGCAACTAAATCCATAATAAAAGTATTATTGGGTTTAACTTTTTTCTTGTCTTCTTCGTTATTATCTTTTTTATCTTTAGATGAATGTTTAGCATGTACTTTTTCTTTCAGTTCTAAGAATTCTCTTAAAAAATCCCATTCTAAATCAAAATCTTTACCCCACTTGCTTAACCTTTTCCATAATTTAGGAGATTTTTGACAAAGACCCTCCGCTAAAACTAAAGCTACACCTCCTCTTATTAAATTAGTTTCAATCCTAGGTAAGTCTTTATAATTAGAAACTTCTATTCTTTCTGTGGGATCACCATCTACTTCAATAGGCAGGTTTTGTAACATAAACCTTAATTCTTCATCTGAAGGACGATATTGCAAATTGGTAACCCTTTCATGATAATCATTAATCTCAGTAATATATCTGTTAATTTCTTTTTCATCAGGGTCATATGAGCTATAGCCCATCTTAACACGAACATAATCAGATAAAATTACTGAAGTTGAAGAAGCTGTACCTCCTGCGCCTCTAATAGGTCCAGCATATTTTGAAGCGAGATATTCTTTCCCATCCTTTCTTTTTTTAATTTCAACTCCTATGAAACCTTCTAAAGGAGCTGAAACAATACCCAAGGTTAAATAAGCGAATCCAGTCCTAATACCCACTTCAATTGCTTCTTTTTTTTCTTTGAATGAAAAAAACTTTTCTTTAGCTACTTCTTCTGCAATCTTAAAGCCAACCCGCCAATCTAACTGACCATATTCTTTTTCTAATTCAGAAATCCTTTTTGGAACATCAGAATTAGTTATTTTAGGGCAAACTACAGAAATCAAACCTACAACTCTTTCTGCCATGTTTTTCGCTAAAGGTATTGATATTTCATCAGTTGGATCTAAACCTTTAGCTCTTGCTTCTTTAGCAATAGTGTAAGTCTTTTCAATCTTTTTTTCAATTTCTTTGAAATAATTTTTAATCTCTTTGGATGCTTTTATTGCCATTATTATAATAAAAAACTATATTTAGATGTTAATAAATATAATTTTAAAATCTTAAAACCTTAACTTCCCTAGTTTTTAAATTTACTAGAGGGACCCTTGCTGGTTCAGGTTCATGACCTAATTTTTCCTGAAAGGTAGTCTTTCCTTGCCAACAACTTCCACTAATCATCGTAATCCCTTTATAATTGGCAACTGAAGAATAATGGATGTGACCAGTTATAAAAAAATCAGGGATATTTTTAATAAGTAAAGGATCCTCTTTATGAGAAGGATAATAAGGAGTAGATTTAAATGATGGTGCTAAATGTCTCCTCTTCAATAAAAATTTCATTATTAAATCTGAGCGATGATAACCACCTCCATTTCTAATAGATTCAACATTAGCTACATAATAATCAAAACTATATCCATGATAAAGTAACACATTAAATCCAGAAAAATTTTCTTTTTTTCCTATGTTTACAATTGAAGGATTTGTTACTAAAGTTACATTTGGAATTTCAAATAAACTTCCACAAAACTCTCTATTAAAAGCAGGTTGTGGTTCTGCTAAATGTACTGCGTCATGGTTTCCAGGACAAATAATTATTTCTTTATCTTTTGGAATTTTTTTTATTAAGCGAGAAAATTCTACATATTGTTCAGTGATATCTTCAATTGCTAACTCTTCTTGTTGAGAAGGATAAATTCCCACCCCATCAACTAAGTCTCCGGCAATGACTATATACTTTACCTTCCTAGCTATAGCTCTTTGTTTATCGTTACCTACCCTACCATTAATCCATTCTAAAAATTTATTAAATTCTTCCTCTAAAAATAAATTTGATCCAACATGGATATCAGAAAGAAAAATAACATATTCTTCTTCTGGACCTTTCTTTAGTTCATTATTAGAAGGGATATCTGGCCAAACTATATTATCGGCAAAAATTATCTTATCACCAGAAACGCCAGATATGCCAACAACTTCATCAAGAACTAAATCTTTTGCTTCATTATAAAGATCTTTATTTTTCCCTACAAAAACTTTTATTTTTCCAGTGATGTCCTCTATAGTTAGCATCAAATTTCCGTTTTTAGTTTCACCTATATCTTCTACTAAACCAATTATACTTACATTTTCTTTATCTTTCTTATCTAAGACCCTACTTATAGTTAAAGTATTGTTTAATTCTTGCCTGTGTCTTAATAAAGATTCTAAATAACGATAACGAGATAAAAAGAAATTAGTAAAATCTTTAACCTCATATTTTCTAGGTTCATTTTTATAAGAAAGAATTACTGTAACTGTTGAAGAAATGTTAGAAAAAAAATTAGGGTATCCTGAAGATGAATTTAATTCATTTTTTTGAATCTCTTTTTGTGTATTTAAATCTAATTCCTCTTTAGTTTCAATTTCAGTTGTGAAATTAGCAGACATTTCTTTTTTTTTGTTTACTAAAATTAATTCTGTTTCTAAACTCGATAATTCTTGCTTAGTTTCTTTATTTTTTTCTTGTAAAATTAAATTTGATTTTTTAAATGATTGTAATTGTATTTGATATAACTCATCATCACGATCTTTCTCAGAATCTACTCTGTATTTATCTAAATCATACCAATCTACTAAACTTCCTGATTGTTTAATGATATTAGCATAATCTTCATTTATAATAATTAAATCTTCTTCATTCTCAATTTTTTCTAATAAATCTTCTTTTAGTTCTTCTCCTAATAAACTTTCATTTACTAAAACTCCTCTTTCAAATAATTTTTCAATTTTTTCTTCTTTAGTTAATTTCATTTTTTAAATTAAGATAATTGTAATGATTTTTCTAAAACTTCTTTCAATTTCATAATTATTCTTTCTTCTAAAGATAAAGATATTTCTCTTGTCCGACCATATCTACCTTTAGATATTATTTTAGCATTTATCATGCCCAACATATCTAATTCTGCTAAAATATCAGATATTCTCCTTTGTGTTAATACATTAAACTTACTTTTTTGACAAATTGTTTTATAAATTTCATATATTTCTCCTGTGAAAAAAGTTTTTTTCTGAGGTGAAATTATTAATATTGAATAAAGTACAACTTGAAATTGTTTAGGTTGATCTATTGCCGCATTAATAATTTTATCTGATTCAACTTTTTTTTCTGCTTCATCTAAATGTTTGATTTCTACTATAGTCGAACCACTTCTTTCAGCAATTTCTCCTGATACTCTTAATAAATCAATTGCTCTACGAACATCACCATGCTCCCTTGCTGCATAAGCAGAACATTTTTCTACCACTCCTAATTGAACAATATTATTTCTAAAGGCTTTAGAGACTCTTTCTTTTAATATATCTTGAATTTGTAAGGCATTGTAAGGTGGAAAAATTATATCTTCCCCAGATAAACTACTTTTAACTCGCGGATCTAAATCTTCTGCAAAAACTAAATTATTAGATATCCCAATTAAACAAATTTGAGAATTTTTTAGTTCTGAATTAATCCTAGTTAAATTATAAAGAACTTCATCGCCAATTTTTTTTGTTAATTGATCAATTTCATCTAAAACTAGCACCACTACTTTTTTTTGAATATCAACTATTTTATAAAAAATATTGTAAACTTCATCAGTTGGTAAACCTGTAGAAGGAACATCACTACCAAATTCTTTAATCAATTGAGCAATTAAACGATATTCAGTATCTGCAACTTTTTTTAATTTACAATTAACATAAATTGGTTTAAAAGGAATATTATTTTTTTTAGCAATTTCACTCATTGATTTTAAAATATATTTTAATGAAATTGTCTTCCCTGTCCCCGTTTTCCCATAAACAAATAAATTAGATGGTCTTTCCATCCTTAAAGCTGGAGCAATAATATTAGCTATCTCTCGAATCTGTTCTTCCCTAAATATAATGTTATCTGGTAAGTATGATGAAAGTAATACTTCTTTATTCTGAAATAAAGATTCTTTTTTTAGGAAGTTTTCAAAAAAATTGTTAATACTCATCTTACCGACCCCTTAGTTTCCTGTGGAAATGTGTTAAATTTTAATTTAAATAACTTTTTCTCATGGAATTATATAAATAATCTTAATTTGGAAAATACTTTTTGTCAGATATAGTTCTTGACACCTATACTGCGAGTGGAACTTCTTTAAATAATTATGGTTGAATCTTTTAGTAGTAAATAATAAGTTATTTTAAATATTAACTTTAACAAATAAACAAATTAAAAAAATATAATATATATTATATATCTATTTAGATATAATAAATTAAATAATATTTATTAGAATATCCTTTTTCTAAATTTTAACCTTATTTTTTAAGAAAATATCTTTAAACAAGTTGAATGCAATTTTCTTTCAAGAGTTAATGTTTTTTATTTTCTATATTGAAAATAATATATATATATATAATACTATATAATAATAATAATAATAATATTTTTTTTTGCTTAAAAGATTAAAAAATTATAAGATTGAATGATAAAACTTAATTATATTTTTTTTATTAATTGATATTCTCCAAAAGAAATGTAGGGGTTAGTGTATCAAGTATAGTAATAATAGACTATAAAATTACTTTTTCCATAGGAAAAAAATATATTTATTTTTTTAAAAATAATAATCAATAAGTTCCATAAGAAATGTAGGTGTGAAGGTATGTGATAAGTGTACCTCTTAATTTTTTTTTTATAATATTTTAACTTTACCTGGTTGTATTTGAAAGATATCACCTGCCTCTAACATCTTTTCAATAATTTTTTCAGAATTATCTAAAGTGGAATTCTCAATTATTTCTTCAATCATTACGCCATTACCCGAATCTAATTTATTAATTATTTCAATTATTTTTTGTACAGGTAGTAGGTGATTCTCAGAGATTTCTTTTTCCTTTTTTAAATCAATTTTTTCTAATTCTTTTTCTTCAAATTGATTTTTTTTAGTAAGATTTTCATTTACTTCATCAATTTCTGTAAGTTCTTTAATTTCATTTAAGTATTCGTCTTCTTTCTTATTATCAATTTTTAATTTTCCAGTTTGATTAATATCATTATTCAAACCAACAATAATCTCATCTTCTATTTTTTCATTTTCCTTCAATTTACTTAAATTTAATTCTTTATTTAAAAGATGAGACCTTATTTTTAACCATAAAGGATCTATTTTTTTCACAATTTCAGGGGAAATATAAATCTCGTCGTTATAAGAACGAGCTTTACCTACAACTAAAATAACATTACCTATGTTACTTTGATCAACATTTTTATTTTTTTCAAATGATCTTATAGAAATTTTACCAGATCCATCATCTAACATTAAATTAGTTATTGAAGTTGTTTGTTCTTTCTGTACAATAATTGCAATTAAATTAATTCTATATAGTTTTTGTTGATTTGCACCTAAAAGATAATTTGCTTCCTGTTCAGATGTTTGAACATATTTACCTAAAATTATATTTTTAATATTAGTTTTAATTGCAGTTTGTCTTTGAAATTTATTTTCCATTTTCATCATTAATTTTTCTTTAATTTTTGTAAATCATTATAATCTTTGAATAAAACCTCTTTTAGGTTCAAAGATATCACCTGAACGGCGTAATTTTTCTAAAGCTTCTTCAACTTTATCTTGTGAAATATTTTTTCCTTGACATGCTTCAATTACATTTTCAACAGGGATAATTTTATTTCCCATTTCTTCTTCTAATGATTGAATAGTTTCTTTAATAATACTAATACTTCCTCTCTGAGTAGCTGTAATTTTACTACTTAATCTATCTATATCTATTTTACCTGTTTCACTATCTTTAGCAATTTGATTTAAACAATAATCTAAAAGTTCAATTGCTTTTCTGGCATCTTCTTTAATTACTTTTTTTCCTAAGCGTATTTTAGCAGAAGCTTCCGAAAATCTTACTAATGCTTCTAGTTGACGGGCAGAAATAGGAATACTTTTTATTCCTCCTTCATCAGAATTACCTGAATTTCGCATAGAAACATAATATTCTTTAATTTCATCAATTGCTTCATCAGTCATTTTTGGATTAAGATTATTTCTAATATAGGAAAAATATTTTTTCATTAATTCTGTTGATATTTCCCCTACCGCTTTCTCTGGATCTTTATGAAAACTTAAAATGAAAGAAGCAGTTACTTCATCTTTATCTCTATTAGGCATATCTTTAACAGGAAAAATTAAATCAAATCTATTAATTAAAGCAGGTGGAAGATTTATTTGGTTAGCAACTAAATCATAAGGATCGAATCTTCCAAATTTAGGGTTAGCTGCAGCTAAAACTGTCGTTTCACATCTAAGTGTTGCTTGAATGTTTGCTTTAGCAATACTAATAGTTTGTTGTTCTAGAGCCTCATGAAGAGCGGAACGGTCTTCTTTACCCATCTTATCCATCTCATCTATGATAGCAAAACCCCTATTAGCTAAAACTAAAGTTCCTGCTTCTAATGACCATCCACCAAGGAATTCATCTTTAACTACACTAGCAGTAAGACCTGCGCCAGTAGCACCTTTACCAGAAGTATACCTTGATTTTGGTGCAATTTTAGTGATTCTTTTCAAAAGCTGCGATTTCCCTGATCCCGGATCTCCAATAAACAGCATGTGCATGTCGCCTCTAGTTATAACTCCGTCTGGTCTAATTTTTCTACATCCACCAGCTAGCTGTAAAACTACTGCTTCTTTTATTTTATCATGTCCATAAATAGAAGGTGCTAAACTCTTAGCTAATTTATGAATTACGTCTGGCGATTTAGCAATTTCTTGTATCTCTAAAAAATCTTCTTCACTTATTTTTACATTTATTGAATCATCATCTAGTGGTTTAACAAAATTAGCTTCAACAATAAGATCAAATTTAGTAGATTGGCCACCTGTACGTAAAGTTATAGGAATTTCTGTAACCCATCCAAAGATTCTTACTCTGGAACCAGGGCTTGATTTTCTTTCAGTGATAGGGGAAACTAAATCGTCTTTTAAGAAAACATTAATTCTTTTAGGTTGTGCTCCATCTAGGTCTTCAGGAGATTCTTCTAGTACTAAACCTTGTCCATCAACTAAATTTTTAGAAATTTCTTTAAATTTGCCTTTTCTTCCACAACCACATCTACTTGGTTCCTTGTATTTTTTATCTAACTGT
>CAZRHO010000016.1:9323-13947 GCA_964599955.1 uncultured Methanosarcinales archaeon | reverse complement strand
AAGAAACGATAATATTTTCATACAAAGATTTAGCTGGTAAACCTAATTTATCTCTAAGAGACCAAAGGTTATAAAATTTTAATACACCATCTCTCCAAGCAGAAATAGAACTAAAATGGCCTGCAAAACCTTTACTGCCTCCAGCGCAAGTTAAAACAGATATTGTAGGTTCTAACCAATTCCTTATTGCCCCTTCAGCTTCTTTTTTAGCTTGATCAGTTATTCCACATACGCTACTGGCCAATGCTGGGCCCACTGAAGGAACACTTCTTAATGCGTCTGAGCCAGCAGTAAGCGCATTATAAGCAATCATGGCACTATCAATAATTTGAATAATCCTAACAATGTAATTTATCCACTCAAAAATAACAGCAATATTACTTAACACAGTAAGAGTATCGTACCAACCATCCTGTAAACTTTTTATCTTACTTTCTAAATTTTCATCCACTGCACCCAATTTTGAAAAAGCGAAACTTACGGGAATTTCAATTTCTTGCAATTCATAATTAGAAAGAACTTCTTCATCAACACGTGAATAAATGTTAAGACCACATTCATATTTAAGAATCATTTCTGTAAATTCTTCTTCTTCACCATCGGGACCTATCTTTAAAAGATCTTTACCGTCAAAAGGTTGAAATTCTAAAACTAAAGAAACCTGATTTTCCCCTGAATCATAAATAAAACTTCTTAACAAAGAAGGATGTTGCACACCTTCTACTTCTTCAGTTTGAGTTTCTTCATTTTCTGTTGATTCTTCCCCTAAATTAGATTGAACTAAATTAGTTTCACCGGCAGAAGAAGAAGCAGGTACACCTTCAGCAGGTTCATCAACTAAAGGACCACATCCTGCCAAATCAACTTTCATTATTTCAATATCGCTTTGTTCAGAATCAAAATTAATTTCAACAGGATGACGTGTAGGAATCAACCTGGTAGCATCTAAATCTACAAATCCAATTAGTGAATTTTGATTCTTTACTTTCCAATGATTTGGATCTTCTTCAGTTGCAACTCCTAACAATTCAAAAGAATATTCACCATCACCGCCATTTTCAACATTCTTTGCGTCAATCCAACCATCATCAACAATTTTATTTCCTGCAGTGTCCGTTATTTCTAACTCAAGACCCACCGATTGTAAAGGACCGCTAATTATTTTAGTTGTTTCAAAGACACATTCCCAAACATCATCTACTTCCTGTTCATCTATTATTTTTCGTTGACAATCTTCTTCAGTAAATAATGCCCAACCGGCATCATTCAATTCACTTTCAGGATACTCACTCGCTGCACCATCTACCAATTGATTTAAATTAACTTTGAAAAATATCCCTGTAGATTCCCTTAATTCAGCACTAATTCTAATTAAATCACCGCTTTGAAAAAATTTATTTACGCCAAGTGGAGATACACCCTTAAATTCTAAAGTATCTTCAATTAATTTAGGTGCACCAGTATCAACAATAGCTTCAACACCAATTAAGTTAGCTGCATTACCAGTTCTATCTTCTAATTTTGATAAACCAAACTCAACATTCGCTCCTGATTGATCGTATTCTACATCCCACACACATACGTAATTATCCCCAATTTGTTCACATATATCTTCTGCATCTGTATCTAAGTCTGGTTCTTCATAATTACTTTGACCAAAACCTAATAAGTTAGCTCTAACTCCGTTAGCATCAATTCCGGAACCTTCTTCCTTAATTATTAGAACTATTTTGTTTCCATTATCGTCCTTATTAATGTAACTCTCACCACCAAAAACTCTATTCGTTCCAAAAAATTCAATTGAAGGAGGAACTGTATCTTCAACAAAACTTTTACTTAATACTCCTTCTCCAACATTACTAAATTTATCTTTAGCTATTACTTTTATTGATAATGAAGAACCTGGTGAAACCATAACATTTTCCCATTCACAAATCCAAGTGTCTTCTACATCTTCCTCTTCCTCAGACCTTTCACATTTATCTGCTGCATCACCATCTAAGTCTGCATCTTCCGAATAAGCTTTAACATTTTCTTTTTCTAAATCATTACTTTCAATTATTTTTACCTTCATGTCAGATTCAATCTCTGAAGATCCAATAAATTCACCAATGTTTAAAAATACCAAACTATCACTAATAACTTCTGGTTTAAGATAATCATAATTTACATTTTGAATACCACTAAATGATTGATGATTCAAATGGTCAATGGCCATTATTTTAATCTTAATTTGACCTTGCTCTTCTGAAGTGAAACCTAAATCTCCTTCGGTTCCCCCCTCAGTTAAAAAATTAAATTCTTGTGTGCCTTCTACAAAATCTGAGATAAAATAAATTTCGCCATTTTCTGAATTTATAATTTGAATTTGCTTTAAACCAACAAAAGGTTTACCCACATTTACTAGTTCATTAACAGTAAAACTTCCTTTAATTTCTCCTTCAGGTTTTTGTTTAAAACTAGAACCTACATTTATTTTAGGAGAACTAGCATCAACAGAAATTGTCATTGGTAAAGACATTACTTGGTCATCCACTCCAAAATCATTTAAGTAACTATAAGAAACTTGAAAAGTATGTGCACCTTCAGGAAGTGGGTTTTCTATAACGTCTATATAACTACAACTTACAACACCGTTTTCTAAACTTGAACAAGATTGAAATTCGTCCTCTTGATTACCAATGTGTAACTTTACATCTTCTTCATCAACAACGGCATCTTCCGCTAAATCATTTATTGCAACATCTAAAGCCCAAGTTTCACCACCAGCACCGTCAATAAAATCAGGTATCTGTGCTTGACCTGTATTTTTTGTAACAGATACAGAAATCGCTAAAGCACTCGCTGAATTAAAAGGAATACTTAATATTAAAGCTATTACAAATAAACCAGCATAACTCCAACTTTTTCTTGCATCCATTATCTTACATCACCACTTTTTTTAATTTTAACAACCATCTATCTTTTTTTGCTTGTTTTATTTTCATCTTTTTTTTAACTGAAAGTTGGCTCTAAAAAGACCCTAACATCTTTTGAGATCTTATCATACTTAGACATTACTTCTAAATCTTCAATTACTCTTTGATTATTTTCATATGGAACGCCAAAAATATTTAGACTCATGGTATAAAAATCTAAATAATCTGAATTATATAATTTATCAGGAGTTATCTTAAGGTAACTCTTTTTATCCTTCCAATTAATTGCTCCTACTAATAAACCTTCAATTCTTTGTTCAGGCATATTAAAGCATTCAGATCCAAGTCCAAAAATAACACCTTCCGTACATCTTTTTTCCTTAGGTATGACTACTTCTTCATCTAAAAGCAATTGGCCTGAAACTTCATAAACGCCAGGAACTAATTTTATTTCTTGTTCTTCATCACCGCTGATAGCAAAGGATGTTTTATATCCATCATTAAAAACCCCGTCATTTAAATCCTTAACCTTTTTTAAAGTAATAATTAATTTTTCACTTTCAAATAAAGGCAAAGCTACATTAGAAAACACCCATTTATGTTTCCCCCCTCTTTCCATAGGTGAAAAACTATATACTCCTTCATCATAATTAAAAAAATTACCTGAATAAAAGCATTTATCATTAATACATTTCTCTATGTTCTTCTTCTTTGCCCTAACTTTAACTTTATGAAATTTATGTAAAGGTACTACTTCATTTCCTAAACCTTGCTCTGAAGTAAATGCATAACCCACCACTCCCCCTTTATCAAGATATTTATAAGTATCAATTGGATAAAAATTTGAAAGATAACCCTCTTTAATAAAAGTAATAACTCCTCCATATACACTAGGATAATTCTTTTCTAAGGTACCATCATCACCGGTCAAACCCATAAAACAATTGTCTTCTTTAGGAACTGTAAAACCAATCTGCACATAATCAACAGGCTCGCCAGTATAACTATCAACTACTTTTGATTTTATAATTCCGGTGTCAAATTTATCTTTATCACAAACCATTGATTTTTCAAAATTGACAATAGGAATAGGTAAATCAGATTGATCTTCGACAGGTCTATTCTTACGTACATTAGATTCCATTACAAATTTAAAAGTGTATCCTTCACCATTAAATGCATTTTCATCCCTGATGGTAATTAAAACAGGATAACTTAAATCATAAACAGTCATATATCTTTGAGTTGCAAAATTTACCCCAAACTGAGAAAAGCCAATATTAAAAGGTTTAACCTGATCATCATTTACAGTTACCTTAACATAAGGTTCCCAGTTAAAATAATCAAAAGTAACACTTAAATCTTCTGCTTCAGGTAAAGGTAAAACCATATCGTTGTAAGTTGCCTGATAAAGTTCACTTAAATCCCCATTTGGAAACTCATAATTATAAAAATTATTACTCTCTATAAACCTCAAAAGAGGCACATTAGAATTTAAAACTCCCTTAATATTATCCTTAACGTCTTTAACATTCCAATATTCTCCTGGACCTAGATCAAAAGCGACACCTGTAGTAGGAGGTAACTTTTCTCTATCTACTGCTGAATAAATTTGGATTAAATCTAAAGCTTGTTTCTCTAAAATACTATAATTCATTTGAATCTTTTTAATCCTTTGAGATACCTGATAATACTTCTTAAGTTCT
>CAZRHO010000016.1:0-9313 GCA_964599955.1 uncultured Methanosarcinales archaeon | reverse complement strand
ATAAACTTTATCTAAGGAATAATCTTTTTCTCCCTTACTTCCTTTAACTTCTATCTCCATTAAAAAATTAACATAATTATCAGTAACTTCAGTTGTTACTTTTTTATTTTTATCATAATTCATTGCGAATCCCTGTCCCTTGAAAACTTTATAATTGTTTAAACAGGAATCAATTTCTCCTGCGACATACCTGTCCAATTGAGCTTCTATACTCATTTCAGAACGTTTAGCATCATCATCAAACAACAAAGGAGGTTGTAAAGAAACTAAATTAATTTTATTTACTTCATTAGGAAAAGAATTGTAATGCCAATAAGGGATCTCTGAAGAACCCAAAATCAAACCATCTGCATTAGTAGGATCATCAGAAGAAAACTTAGCTACTAAACCGGGATCAATATAACCTCCCTGGTTACCTAATATAACTAACCCTTTTTTAGCTACTTGTTGTAAACAACTTTCAGTAAATTCTTTAATTGGTTCAAAAGCAACTGGAACTGAAGCTATGAAAGGTTCTCCCTCTGTCCTTAAACTTTCTTGCGTTGTGTCTTTTGTCAAATAAAATATACCTGCAAAAGTTAACAAGATTAAAAGACCGACAATCATAAAGACAGTAACTTGACCTTTCTTATTTAGAAAATAACCTGAATTAGGAGAATTAGAACCTAACTTCATTTCAGAATTATGATTCCTATTATCAGTACTCTGATTACATCTCCTCTTTTTTACATCCATCTTGATAGTTAAAGGAAAGAATCAGTCTATATAAAGGTTTTTATTCGACAAAAAACATTAAGTTATCAAAAATAAAGAAGAGAATAAAACAATTTAACAAATTCTAGCTCCTTCATCAACACCTTTAACAGTAACTAATTTTTCACCTATAACTAACTCATAATTACCATAAACTATTTTACCAGATTTAACAACCATCTTTAATTTTAAAAAATCTTTAAAGGTAACTTCTTCTTCACTACTTTTCAAACCTTTAAATTCAACTAATGAACCAACCTTACTTCCACCAGGGTCTAAAAATGCTAAATTTCCCTTTTTATCTTCCGCCATTAAAGTCATTGCTTCACTAAGTTCTCCCCGTAATTTAGCTGGTTGTAAATTTATACAGAATATTGCTTTCCTTCCAAATAATTCTTTTATACTAAACTTTTCTTTCAACCCAGCTACCACTTGCCTCTTCCCAATTTTAGAACCAAAATTTACTTTTAATAAATATAATTTATCTGCTTGAGAATGATCATTAACCTCAACGATCTTTCCAACCGCCATCTTCAATGGAAAAACATCATCGTTAAGTTCTTTATCTTTTTTGACAAGTACTTTCTTTGACATTTCATTTGATACTTCTTCTTCAGGTAATTTTTCAATCTTTTTAACTAACATTTTACATTTTTTAATTTTCCCAGTCCAAGAAAAACTTAAATCTGAAAAAGAAAAGTTCTTTTCATCAAGAGAACCTGCAATTTTACAACTAAATTCAGGTAAGATTGGACAAACAACAATCGCTAAATTACGAGCTAAATTAACACAAAAACCAACTTTCCCCTTAACTTCATCATCCTCTTTATTTACCCACGGTTCAGATTTTTGAAAATAGGCGTTACCCAAATCAGAAATTTTTAAAATTTTCTTTACTGCATTTTTAAAATCTAAATTATGATAATCCTCTTTAATCTGTTTTAGTAATTTATTAATTTGATCTTCTAATACTTTTTCTTTAGCCACATTATCAATTTCACCATAATTCTTTTGTGCAAAAGTAAGTGTCCGATAACAAAAATTACCTAAATTACCCATCATAACATTATTTACGACAGCTTGAAAATCTTTAAAATTTAAATCAACATCAACAACTTTAGAGTCTAAATGTGAAGCATAATAAAACCTTAAAGATTCTGCCCCATATAACTTATTAAAATCGGCAGCAGTAAAAAAAGTGCCTCTTGACTTACTCATTTTTTTACCATTAACAGTGATAAAACCATGCACATTTAATTTAGGTAAAGGGATTTCCATCGCCATTAACATCGCCGGCCAAAACAAATAATGAAAATATACAATATCTTTACCGATAATATGGTAAACTTCACCATCTTTCCAATAATTTTCCCAATTAACTTTCGGTTCATTCTTAAGAACATTTTGGCAATAATTTTGAGTTGAAGATATATAACCGATTGGTGCATCTAACCATACATAAAAATATTTTTCAGAACCACATTCTTTTTTACTTCCAGGAATTGCAAAACCAAAATAAGGAGCATCGCGAGATATACACCAATCTACCAAACCTTTCTCTAACCAACCTAGAAGCCAATTCCGTATCTCAGGTTGAATCCCTGAACTTTTACTATTGAACCACTTTTTTAATTTCCCTGAAAATTTACTTAACTTAAAAAAATAATGAGTTGATTTACGCATCACAGGTTTACTACCACTGATCGTTGAAAATGGATCTATCAAATCAGTAGGGGAATAAGTATCACCACAACTTTCACAGATATCGCCATATTGATCCTCTGAACTACAAGAAGGACATTTTCCTTTAATGAACCTATCAGGTAAAAACTGTTTAGCTTTCTCATCATAAAATTGTTCAATCTCTTTCGTATATACTAAACCTTTCTCACGTAACTTTTCAAAAAAAGAATTAACCAACTTTTCATTCTCAGAAGAATGAGTTTTGTAAAAGTTATCAAAATCAATTAAAAAATTTGAAAAATCTTTTTGATGTTCTTTCAAATATTTTTCAGCAAATTTTTCAGGTTTCATCCCTACTTTTTTAGCATTAATTTCAATTGGCGTCCCGTGCATGTCAGAAGCGCAAATATACAAAACATCTTTCCCAATTAATTTCAAAAAGCGAGAATAAACATCTGCTTGAACATATTCCAATAAATGACCAATGTGCAAAGAACCATTTGCGTAAGGTAAAGCTGCAGTTACAATGATTTTATTAGAAGGTTTGTTAAGTTCCTTATTAGCAGATGATTTAATCATGAACTAAACCTATTTACAATAGTATAAAAAGTTATCTTAAAAAAAGCAATTAAGATTTAACGACATCTAAAGTCACCGTTCGGGTCCATCATTAAATAATCCTCACAAGCAACTTCATAATTTTTTCCAAGAAGGTCACAAGCCATTCTCAATGAACCAACTGCATCATTTTTTTCATCTAAAACCCAAGCAATTGCATCGTAATAATCTTTACCATGGCCTTTTTCAATATCTATTTTATTTAATTTCATCATTTCGCCATGAAGTCTAACTATACCTTCATAATCGGGATTCAAGGACTTAATTCTACTAGAACCTCTTTCATAAGAGATATCTAATTCAATTCCATATTTTAAATAATCATCAATATTTGTCATTGGAAAGGTGGTTAGAAACAACTTATTTATAAAATTGCTGGTTTTAGTATATACGGTATAGTCACAAGTAATTATAACCTAATGCAATAAACTAACATAAAACTATTAGTAAACAATAATTTTTAAATAGGTCAAGCTCAAATGAGATTAAAATGTTAAAATTATTAATTAAATTGAAAAAAATTTTTCAAAAAGAAGAGGAAAAAAAAAACGAAGAAGTAAAAATAGAAAACCTACCAAATTGGTTCAATCAAAAGATAACTCAATTAGAACTAAAAACAGAAATTAACCAATACTTCAAAAATTTAAATCAATTAAAGATAGGATTACAAGAAAAAATAACTGATCTTGAACAAGTACAAGTTTCTGATAAAGATAAACAACAAGTAGAAGCAAGAGTTAGAAACATCGTACAAGGACATAAAGAAAATTATTCAAGAGAAATACAACGCTTTGAAGAAAGATTACAACCGTTAAAAATAGATGATTTCACAATATTAACATTACAAGAAACAATCAATTTCAACAATGAATTAGATCAAGAAATTGAAAAATTAGCTCAAAGAACAGCTAAAAGTTATCAAGCATCACAACATTTATTCTTTGATAGTGTGGAAGCTATCTTTAAAACCATTGGAGAAATAAATTTACTTACAAAAAAATTTCAAGAAAAAAAAGAAATCATCAAATCCATATTAGATAGTAATAATTCAATAGAAAAATTACAACAAGCGCAACAAAAAAAACAACTATTAGAAGAAGAAATAAAAAACAAAAATAAATCATTACAGAAATTGGAAGAGCAATTAGAAAAAGAACAAACTAACCTAGAAAAATTAAAGCAAAGTAAAGATTTCTCAAATTATAATGAACTTAAAAAAAGTCTAGAAGATTATCAAAAGACAATCAGAGAATTGGAAGACCAAGTTTATTTTTTCTTTTCTAAATTAAATAAACCATTAAAAAAATATGAAAGAATTGCTATCAGTAACAAAAGAATCACTAAATACTTAGAAGATAGCATAAGATCATTCCATCAAGATAAGGAATTGAAAATAATTGGCGATTTAACAAAATTAAAAGAATCCTTACAAAACAGATCAATTAATTTTGATAAAAAGCAAACTGAAAAATTTATTGAATTGATTGACTTGGCAGAAAATAATTACCTTGAAAAAATAAGGAAGAAAATAGAAACCAACAAAATTGAAACTTCTAGAGTAAAAAGTAACCTTAATGAAGAAATAATTGAAAAGATAAAAAAGCAAGAACAAGAAATCTCCATTACCAAAAATAAAATTCAAAGCATAGAAAAAGAATTGATCCATTTAAATAGATCCACAGAATCAAGTAATGATCGTATTAAAGAAGAAATTAAGTTTAATGTTGAAAAAGTTTTACATATTAAATTAGATATCAAAGATTAAAAATCATTTCTTCTTTTTCTTCTTAGGGTCTTTTAACTTCTTAGTTATTGGTATTTTCACACCACAATGCTGACATTCAACCAGGAAAGATTTAACACCTTGGTAAGTCTTTCTTTGATATATACCTGTTGATTCTCCTTCCTTATCGCATTCAGGACAAGTGTATTTTGCTTCTATAATTAAGGATTCTTCATGCTCAACCTTTTCTTCAGTATAACCACATTCTGGGCAAGTGTATTCCTTAGCTCTAGTCTTTGCCCTACCTGTTTTAGAATCGACAGGTTTTCCCATCTTAGCCCCTTTACATTTTGGGCATTCTTTTCGATAAACCCAAGCCATAACTTGACCATTCTCACCAATAGAACGGTTAGTAAAATATAAACATTCTTCCATTGAATTTGGTACATTTAAAGACATCGTGAATTAATAAACTTCATTTTCCTATATAAGGTTTTCTTTTTTAAAATTAAAAAAGTTAAAAAAATTAAAGTATATAATCAGAACCACTTCTTTCATCAATAGAATAACTTTCATTAGAACTACATCCTCTTGAAAAACTGTAATCAGACGAATTACTAGATCCCCCACGACTAATGCTATCATTCCCACGACCATATATTAAACCATAGTTATCCCTTGATTTCCTTGCAGAAAAATTTTCTGGCATTTCCTTGACTTTTTCTTCTAAATTATTTTTCATTTTATCATCCCTATAACCTCTTAATTTCAATTGAAATTGCAGGTTTATTTATTCTTATATACCTAGGACATTCTGTCCAAGGAAAATCATTTTCCTGACAGTAGCTTATAAGTTTTTCCTTTTCCTTGTCGGAATTATATTTAACAACTACAACATAACTGCGAGAATTGGGATAAATTATTTTCTTTCCTGATAAATCATTTACAATTTTATCATGCAAAAAATCAAGTTTATTCATCCTTTCTGGCAAGTTTAATAATCCCACTTGTATTTTGATTAACACTTCCTGATCATCTAAAACTTTTATTTTATCCTTGACAAGGTCCCATAATTTTGGATCCTCTGTAGAAATGAAACCTCCTTTCCCAGCTTCAACTAATTTCCATTTACCAAAACTACAAACTAAAAAATCTGCATAAGTCCCGTTACACATCTCAGTCCCAACACTCCCAGAAACATCAACTATCGATAAACAATTATTTTTTTTACAAAGTTTATAAATCTCATCTATTTCCTGAGTTGCAAAATAACCGCCAGGATTTTGATAAAGTAAAGCTCCATATTCGCCACTTGCTAATTTTTCTCTTAGATCAGAAATGTTCAATTTTGCATCATCACAAAGGACTTCCACTACTTCATAACCCAATTCCTTCGCAATCGTAGGGTATGTTAACCAACCACCCTCTTCTGGGATTAGAACTTTCTTAGATTTATCAACTATTTTTAATGCACTTTTTATAGCACTATTACCACGCGTAGTAAGTTCAACAAATTGATGTTTAGTTAAATCCTTTAAAGTTGAAATTATTTTTTGTTTAGTCATTAATAATAAGAAACAACGTAACCTTTTTTATTATTTACTATGATTTATTTCCTTATTCTTCTGTTAGAAATTCTAGAAGCCAATTTAATTTTTTCTCCGTTAAACTTCAACTCCCAAAGTAAACGATTCATAACGTTCTTCCTAGTTATAACATTAACTACATTACTTTTTCCCATTACAGGGATAACTTCTGTTTTCTGACCCAATAATTTCTGAAAAGCATCATAAGCATTATTTTTAGAAGTTATACCTTTAATTTGATTAAGAGGCATACTAACCTGTTTAATTTTCAAAATACCTTGCATCTTTTTTGATAAAGAAGTCACCTTATTAAGATTAAGTACACCTATAAAATTCTTATCTTTAACTAAGAATAACACTTCACTACTTTTTTGATATTTTTTCATGAAATCAGAAAATCTCATCTCCGGATTTAATTTAATCAATTTTTTATCAAACAACTCTTTTGCAGAAACTTTAGCTAAAACATCTTTAATTACAACTTGTTCATAACTCATCCCTGCAATAAAATATAAAAAACCACCTATTAAAATAAACCACAAACCACCACCAACACCGGTGAACATACCAATTATTCCTGTAACAATTAAGAACACGGCAAAAAAGCGACCTACCATTACTGCAATTTTAGTAGCTTTCTTTAAATCCTTATAATAAGCATACAAAATTGCTCGGAAAGCTCTACCGCCATCTAAAGGAAAACCAGGAACTAAATTAAAAAGTGCCAAAATAAAATTTAATTGGTAAAGATAAAATGTAATTGCAGTAATAATCCCATTACCATTAAATTTGAAAATTAAAAAGAAAACACCAGATAAAAATAAACTAAATAACGGGCCAGCAATAGCCATTTGAAATTCTGAACTTGGTTTCATGTCTTCTTCAGTGATCCCTGCAACTCCACCAAAGAAAAATAAAGTAATAGATTCTACTTTAATTTTTTTAGCTATAGCAACCAAAGAATGACTTAATTCATGTAATAAAACAGATAAAAACAAAAGCAAAGCTGCACTAACACCCATTAACCAATAAGTATATTGAGAAACATCCCCGCAATTAACTGGAATGTCTGCTAATTGACCTGCACATAATTCTGGAAAAAAATGTGAAGATAAACTCCAAGCAAGTAAAATAAAAATGAACCACCAAGAATAATGAATCTTAACATCTATACCGAATATTTTAAACAAGCGCGTAGCTTTCATGATAATTTAAAGAAATAAAATAAGTATATAAAACTAACTAAAAAGAAAAAATTATTCAACGGTCAATTTCATTGTTTGAGTTGTAACCATCCCATCAACAATTGTACATTTAAGCGGTTCAGAAAAAGTCCAACTGAATTCTTCACCAGGTAAATAAAATTTACTTCTAACGGGAGTACATTTCTGAGCGCCAACGATCATCGCTTTCTTAAATTTACCATTACGAACATTTTTCCAAACTACTGTTTCACCAACTTTAATTTTAAGTTCATCTGGGGAAAAACCATCATTAGTTATTTCTACAATCTGATCTTTATTTTTTTCAACTTCTACTTTATCTTCCTTTACTTCTTCTAATTCGTCTTTAGTTACAAGTTCAGTTTCTTCAGTTTCTTCAATTTGTTCATCTTCCTTAATCTTTTCTTCAACAGATTCTTCTACTTCTTCATCATCAGATTTTTCTTCAGGAATATTTTCCGTTACTTCCTCATTAATTTCATTATCTTCAACTTCAACTGAAGATTCTTCCTCATTAATTACTTCAGTGGTATCAGCAAGACCGCCAGTAATCTTTACAAACATTGAAATTGCAGAAAATTTAATCTTGTTCCAGAATCCAACTGCTTTATAGGTTAATTTACCATCATCCAATGCAGTTTGTAATTTACTTAAAGGATTATTAGATTTTTGAATATCATCCAAAGTCTTATCATCAACATAAACATCCAAACTAGGGTCCTCTAAAGTATTAAAATCTAACCGAGTTAATTTATCATTTTCAGTTACAATTGCTACCACTATTTTCCCCTCGTTTTGTAATTGAACATGAACATTGATTCTTTCATTACCTAGTAAGGTCGCTAAGGGACCTGGAAGATCCTGACCAACAAAATCTGATTTAGATTTTTCTAGACTATCTGTTAATTCATTAAAATCTATCGCTACAACTGTAAAAGAAAGTAATATTGTTAAAATAAAAGTGATTATTTTTTTCATAACTATAAACATAAGAACTATTATTTAAACTTTATTAACAAAAAAGGAAAAGAAATAAAAAAGATTAAGTAATCCTTACAATATGGATGGAATTATTAAATCGTTAACATCAATGTTAGGGCACCTTGATGATTTATTTTCAAAAAAACTTGTTAAGAAAAAGGATTCAAAGATTATCTTCGCAGAGTTTAATAATGAAAAAAAAAACTTAGCAGAAGCTGAATCACATATTAATGAATTAAGAAACAATTTAAGCCTTCTTCAGAATTCTATTGAAAACTTCATTGATGGTGCATTTGACAAAGTTAAAATATTTGAAGAAGAATTAGAAGGAAAAAAAGCAATTGAAATGCAAAAAGGTTTAATTGACACAATGATAATCAGTTTATCAAAAACATTAAAAGAATTAGATCATGAAAAAAATATGTTCATTCTAATGATTAAAAAAATTGAAAGGGTAATCCAAAAAATGCAACCATTGAAAGGAAATAAAGAAGATGGAACAAAAAATTATTTCTCAGATGTAGAAATATATTATAAAGCATTTATAGTAACATATGAAAAATATGAAAAAAATCTAAAAGATAACTTAATAAATTTAAAAGAAGAGGTTGATAAAGTTGCTCAAGCAATGCTAGAGAATATTAATAGAAAAAAGAAGTTAAGCAACATACCCCATAAAATTAAAAAAGATTTTCGTGCTTCATTTGCATTATGTTACCTAGATTTAAGTAGATTAGAAATAACAT
>CAZRHO010000015.1:0-14867 GCA_964599955.1 uncultured Methanosarcinales archaeon | reverse complement strand
CTAAAAAAAGAGTAGAAAGATTAAGATCAATGAAAATTTAATTTTAATAAAAAAAACCATAAGAAATCTTTTTAAATGAACAACTGTTTTTTATCCTTATCCCGGATTATTCTGGAAGTCTAACTTTCAGAATTTTCACACCCAACGACGCACTACTCTGGTGATGACCATGATCTAGAGAGTTATTCGTTGGGTTCATTCTCTTAAAATAATTGTTAAATTGGCCATTAAAAATTTAATTTCTTCATTTTCTCTTCAAAATCATTCTTTTTTTCATTAAGAGCAATAGGAGAACCTCCACCATGCCAAGTGAACCTTGGGCGCATTTGTACAGGAAATATTCTCTCATTTGCATCATCAAAAACTACAGCTGCACCTTTAACTCGAGGTAACAGATCGATTTCTTTTTCTAATCCGTGCCTCATATAACTTTGTGTTAACTGACCAAGAGCTTCTACATCCATTCTTGCAGTAAGACGATGTGAAAGAACCGTATCTGATTGGGTCATCACATCGGTATGTATCTTCCCTGGTTGTTGTGTAGCTAAAATTAAACTAATCCCTGGTTGACGACCTTCACGTAAAATTGTAATCAGTGATTCAGTTGCAGCAGTTTTCCCTTCTTTAGGAAGCAACTCGTGGGCTTCATCAATAGCAATCCACACCAAAGGTTCTTCCATCTTTTCTTTAACTTCCTTAGAAAAATAGTGCATGGCTGCATCAACACTTTTGAACTCTTCCATCTTCCTAGCTAACATCCTTTGATTGAACAAAGTACGGCAAATTAAACCTACCACTAATGCTTTAATTTCCCAGCCAGAAGACATCGTTGCGTAAGGACTAACATCTAAAACAGTAACTTGGCCACCAGAAATTATATCTTTCAAAGGAGTTCCCTCATTGGAAAAGATTTCCCAACCTTTTGCCTTTTCAAATTGATTAATTACAATGTTCCTTGTGACTTTTTCACTTTCATTATCTTCATTTACAGCTTTAATCAAATCGTCCATAGAATAACTTTCCCCTAATAAAGTTAATTTTTGTACGACCCTTGTTACAAGTACACCTTCAGCAGTATTTTGGTCTAGTGCAAAGGCATTACACCAATCACTGTAACTTACATCGATAGGTCTTAGGGAAAAAGGAAAATCCGTAGGAATTCCTTGTTCTTGATATTTATGATAAAAACCAGTAGGAGTATAGATTTTAACATCCAATCCCTTAGGGTCAAAACCCCATTTCTTAACTAATTCTGCATCTTGAAAGTTTGGGTATTTCATGGTCCAATAAATACCCATTGTGTCTAAAGAACGATAGAAAGGTTTTGTTTAATATCATTTGGAAGATCAGCAAGACCTTCTGCTATTGACCCCATTGTATAAGATTTTCCACTGCCCCTTTTTCCGACAATAAACACCACATGAGCACCAGCAACATCCATGTAAACAGGATTAGATAAAGATGTTGTTTGACCCATCTTTACGTATTGTTTACCAATTAAAACAGTCCCCTCTTTACCATATTTTTCTACATTATGTTTAGAACGACCAATTATAACATCAAACACCATTAATTAAAAGATATTAAAGAAGGATAAAAATGTATCGGAAAAGTAAAAGAAACAAGACACCCAATTAATTTAATATTAATAAGAAAAAATTGAAAAAATAAAAAATTAAATAATTATAATTTATCTTCCGTAATTAAGTTAACTCCTTGTGATTCTTTTACTTTACTTCTAGTACCCACTATATGAGAAACACTAAGCTTTTGAGCCAACTTTAATAAATCTAAATCAATATTTCCATCCAAAGCTAAAGCATAAACTCCTCCCCTTAAACTTTTAATAGTAGTACTTAACTCACTTAAAGGAACTTTTCCAAGTATATTCATCTTGCTATCAAAAATACAAGCGCCACGAGTCCCAACAAGGTCTTCCATGGTTTGTTTCAAAACCTTTTTTTCTTCTGCAGATAAAATTTTTGCCTTTATTGTAGGCCTAGGTACGTTGCTTTGACTTCTTTGAAATTTACTCTGTGGTCTCTCTTGTCTTTTTGCGTTAGTTCTTGTTGGAGATCTTCTATCATTACTACGAAAATTTTGTCTAGTGCTTGGTGCTTCTTCTTTTAATGCCCCAGTATCATCAATTCCAAGATCCAACTTAGCTTGTTCTCCTGTAATTTTTCCCCTTAATGCTTTATGAATCTCTTTCTTAGTAAGTTCTTCTACTTCTTTCCCATCAGGAGCTTTACAAACGAAATCCAAGTCAGCAACACTTAATAATTCCCTAATTATTAGGTTTCCACCACGGTCACCATCAACAAAGACAGTAGCTTCCTTCTTTTTAGTTAGGTCCTTAATAGTCTGTGGACAAGATGTACCATTCATAGTAATAACGTTCTTGAAACCATGCTTTAATAAAACTAAAACATCGGCTCTTCCTTCAACAATGATAATTTCATCACTTTCTTCAATTGCCGGTCCTGCTGCTAAACGATCTCTTCCATAATCAATAACTTCCATCATCCTAACTGATTGCGCTACTTCATAAGATAATTCCTGAGAATCTGGCAATGAAGTATCAGTAAGATTCTTTAAAAGTTCTTTAGCTCTATCAACAACGAATTGTCGCTTAGATGTTCTCACATCCTCAATCTTTTGAACAGTTACTTTCGAATTGCAAGGACCAATTCTTTGAATAATCTCTAAAGCAGCCGCAACAATGGCTGTTTCAGTTTTGTCTAAAGAACTAGGAATAATAATCTCACCAGAAGTTTTTCCTGAAGAAGTACTTAAATTTACTTCAATTCTGCCAATTCTTCCGCTCCTTTGTAATTCTCTTAACTCTAAATCATTTCCTAACAAACCTTCAGTTTGTCCAAATATTGCCCCTATAACATCGGGTCGATCAACTATTCCGCTTATTAATATTTTTGAATTTATAATATATTTTGCCGCAATGGGACTTATTTTTGCCATTTTAGATCCTCCAAATATAGAAAAAACAATCAAAAATCACTTAGTAAATACTATTTGTACTTTATACTCATATAATTATTATGTTAGTGATATATTGAACTTGCTCTTTCGTTTATTTTTTATAGAGAAATAGGATTTCTTACTTCTATTTTCTTAATGCTTTTTCCACCCTCATTAAGATAACTTTTATTTGTGAAATGATAAATTTGAAATCCTGATTTTCTCATTTAATGATTATGAGGCCCGTTTCACTAACCCCCATGTTCATGGCTTGGGTTTACCGTGAGCTCCCACAGGTACTCTCGTGACGGGCTAAACTATATTTAGTACCCATAATATATAAACATTTTGGTATTTTCTTGAAAACAGATTAGAAAGAACTAAATTTGACCTAAATCTCAGAAATTAAAAAATTTAACTTTTAAGTATAATTGATAATAAACCCTGATAAACTCGAAAGTTCACCAGGGAAAAAGAGGTGGTTTGAGGTGTTTAGTTACTGATAAGTGGTGAACTATTTAAATCTTTTGTTTATATCATCATTTTTAAGTAGTACTTTTCAGAAAAATTATATACTGTCAATTTATTTAAAAGGAGGTGTTAGAAACAATAATCACTGAAGTTCTGGAAAAAAAAGATAAATTATTTGTGACTTTTAGGAATTTAGGGAGCGTTCATATTGATTGGCAACATATTTTCTCAAGTAAAATTTTAAGCCACGACGAGGCTAATATATTAGAAAAAGACCTTTATACTAGCAAAATTTATGACCAAATACAGTTTAGAAGACTAAAAAGGCCATTTAATATTGTTCAAATAAAAGCACCAATTCACTTAAAGAAACAACTACCAGAAAAAATTATACTTGGGCATTATAAGGAGCAGATGTGGAATTATTTCTCCTTACCAGGAAGTGTTGCAAGTATAAATGAAAACCTCTTTCAAATTTTATTAAAAAGAAAAGAATTCGAACAAGAACTTCAAGAAATAAGAAAAGAGATTATACAGTTATTCCCAGATTCTGGGAAATCTCATCAAAGTGCAATTTTTAATAAATTAAATCAATTATATTTTGAAAAAAGAATACACGAAATACCCGCTAATAGATATACAAAAAAACTAAATGTTGAAATTTTAGAGAAAAGAGAAAATGCACAAGAAACTTATTCAAAATTAGAAAAAATCGCTAATCTTATACATATTAAGACAGGATACAATAAAAAAAATCAATCTATTGATTTGAACTTACCTTCAACTGATTTAATAAATGTACATGGTCCTTTAAATTATGAAAAAAATTTACAACAAAAATGGTTGTTTTTAGATATTGAAATACCTCATTTTGATAGAGAAAAACCAGAAATCTCCTGGGTGGGTTTATCATATTATCAAAATGGCAATTTAAATAAGGAAATCCATACACTTTCATCATTAAAAGAAAAGAATGTTAATGATTACCTTATTTTCACACACGATTCAGAAATTAATTTAGTTAAAGCTGTTAAAGAATCGATATTAAAAGAAAACCCTTATTATGTTTCTGCTTACAACGCTAAATTTGACTTAATGAAATTAAGAGAAGTTGACTTCAAAATTGGTGAAAGAGAAACCAACCCTATTAAAGAAGTATCTACAAAATTCTTTGAAAGAATAGGCATTCGTGGGAGAGAGGTGATAGATTTATTAAGATGGGCTCAAACTTGTTTTGATTATCTACCAAACCAAAAGTTAGAAACTGTTGCTAAAGAGGTATTAGGACCAGAAACTTTTTCTAAATCAATATCATATCAAGAAATGGCCGAATTAGAAGATTTTGCTAGATCTAATAACCCTATTAAAAAAAAATCTGCAAAAAAAATTGCATCTTATCTAGCAAGTGATGTTGATATAATGGTTGATTTATTTGAATCTAAACAATTTCAATATTTTTTAAAGGATATGTCTATATTTAGCAATTCATTCCATATTCCATTAAGTCAATTAATCTATTCCTCTAAGAAAATTCAAGTATCTCAGGATAGATCTTATTTTCATGAAACGGGGATTCACTATAATGAAGTTTATCGGAAAACTAAATTCAATCAAAATAAAAGACAAAAAACGAAACGCAATTTTAATAGGAGATTAAATAATTTATTTGAAATTCAAAAAGAAACTGGTCTCTATGAAAATGTTCATCAATGTTACTTGCCCCAGGGATTTTTTCTAAAAAATATTATTCTAAGGAAACTTCCACAAGCCAATTCCTTATTTTCGATGGAATCTGAAAATAATTTTCGCAGATTTTATCTCTCCAAATTCGCGAATAGTTTAGCCGAAAGGATTCTAATTGATTATGAAAACTATAAACATCAAGAAATCTTTGATAATAAGGACGAAATTAAAAAAGCTAAATTTAGAATAAAAGGAAAATATAACTCCACTGTTGAAGAAATTGAAACAAATATGAATCGAATGAAAAAAGTTATTGAAAATTGGGTTATTAAAAATGATTTAAATATAATACATCAAGAAGGAAATCATTTGTACTTACAAGGCGGAAATGAAGAAACTTATCAACGTTCGAACCTTTCTCCAGTAATCAAAGTATGTTCATTAGAAAGAGTATTATTAACTAAAGAAAGAATATTTTTTAAAAGAAACGGAATTATTAAAAATCAAAAAAAATTATCACAACCAAACAATTTCACCAATCTATTTGAAATGGAAACTTATAGTGAATTATTAGATAATTTATTACAAGGAAATCTTCAAGAATCATTAGAAGAATTGTATTTCAATTGTGACACCTTACTTAGTAAGAAGGTGAATCCAGAAAAATTAATCTGGAAAAATAAGACTAAAGGTTTCTATTCTGTTTTTAGTGAAGGGAGTAGAATCAATTTTTTTCCAAGTTATGAGGGAGAAATAAAAACAGATATTAATGGGAATTATGTTGAATCGGAAGATCATAAAATATATCTCTTGAATATCAATCAAGCAAACATAGATTGGAACAAATATTTCATCAGAAATGAAGAAAAAGTAAAAGAATTTCTCTTCCCTTTAATAGGCGAAGAATATCTTAAATTTACTAGGCCAATGGAAGAAATAGGATTTTTAACAGAAGAGGAATTTAAAATCATGATAAGAAAAATAAAGGTTCATACAATATAAATAAATAGATCTTATTAGCATCAATTAATGTAATCGATGGTTTCTTTTCTATGCGTAAGGAAAACTAATATAAAATAGCTTGGTTTTTTCCCTTTATGGTTACCTTAACATACCAAGATCGCTTTAAAACTATCAAAGGCGTTTTTGATGAATTTACTAATAGAACTTTATTTTCTTTGCAAAGCAAAGGAGTTTTTGAAGAATTAATTAGCCCTTTATCTATTGGTAAAGAAAGTAACGTCTTTATAGCTAGTAGTAAAGGTAAAAAGGTTATCGTTAAAATTTTCCGTATACAAAATGCAGATTTTAACAGTATGTATAGTTATATCAGAAAAGATACTAGATATCAATTCTTACAAAATAAAAAAAGACACATCATCTTGGCCTGGGCACAAAGAGAATACAAAAACTTAATTAAATCTGAAAAGTCTAAAGTTAGATCACCAAAGCCACTAGGTTGGAAGAACCACATAATCGTAGAAGAATTTATCGGAAATGAAGAAGCCGCACCTCCTTTAAAAGATCAATATCCAAAAGATCCAGAAAAATTTTTTATGGATATAGTTAAGCAAATGAAGAGATTATACAAAAACGATTTAATACATGGTGATTTATCTTCATTTAATATCTTAAATTATGAAGAACAACCAGTGTTAATTGATTTCTCACAATCTACTTTAGTCAAAACACCAAATTCAGAAGAATTGTTAATAAGAGATATTAAAAACGTTTGTTATTTCTTTAAAAAACTAGGAATTAAAGCTAATGAAGAAAGTCTTTTAAAAGAGATTACAAAATAATAGCTTATATTGAAAAAAATTAAGTAATAGGCACTAAAAATGGAAGTTGAAACTCACCAAAATCACGATGAATTCTCTTATGAATTAAAAATCCCACAAGAAAGAGTAGCAGTACTTATTGGTAAAGATGGAGAAACAAAAAAAGAAATAGAAAAACTTACTTCTTGTGAATTAGACATTGAAAAAGAGGGGGACGTAACCATTAGTGGCAATGACGGATTGCTTCTTTATACAACTAAAGAAATTGTTAAATCTATTGCGCGGGGTTTTAACCCAAAAATAGCTCTATTGTTGTTAAAGACAGATCACGCCTTAGAAATAATAGATATGAAAGAAATAGCCGGGAAAAGTAAAAATACCATGCAACGCCTTAAAGGTAGAGTTATTGGTAAAGGCGGTAAATCTAGAGAAGAAATTGAACGTCTTAGTAATACCTATATCTCAATTTATGGTAAAACTATTGGTATTATTGGTGAAGAAATTCAAGTATCAATAGCCAGACAAGCAGTAGCAATGTTATTACAAGGGTCAATGCATAAAACAGTGTTTAGGTTCTTAGAAAAGAAAAAGAAAGAACAACTATTTGGTTAACCCATTTTGAAAGATTCTTAAGAGAAAAATATTTATACTTTATAATTTTCATTTATACATGGAAAAAGAAGGAAAAAATGATTTAAAGAGAGCAGGGGCAATAATTTCTGTCTTATTTTCTATAATTTTATTGGGAATCACTGCTTTTAGTCAGAATTCTAACGACGGAATCACTGGAGCTACAGTTTCTTCAGGCATCAATTTATCGACTCAACCTTTATTAATTATAGGATTAGGTTTAGCTTTTTTAATCTTAGGCGCCATCGTATTATTTAAGTTAAATCACTAATTTAAAGAAATTGTTTAAATTAAGCAACCGCAATTTTTATAAACAACTTATTTTCTTTTGAAAACATGGTTAAACGTAGTGCAGAAGAATTGGCAAAAAAACACCGTGAAATTTCTATCGCTGAATTTTTTGAAAAAAATAGGCATTTATTAGGATTTGACAACCCACGAAGAGCACTTCTAACAGCAATTAAAGAAGCAGTAGATAATGCATTAGATGCTTGTGAGGAAGCAAGAGTTTTACCTGAAATAAATGTTGAGATCATTCAATTAAATGAAACTAGGTTTAGAGTTATTATTGAAGATAATGGGCCAGGAATCATTAAAAAACAAATCCCTAAAATCTTCGCTAAACTTCTTTATGGTTCAAAATTCCATAAATTATCCGCTACAAGAGGCCAACAAGGAATAGGGATCTCTGCAGCAGTTCTTTATGGGCAATTGACAACAGGGAAACCAGCAACAATTATTTCTAAAACAGGAAAGGATAAACTAGCCAATCAAATTAAATTAAAAATCAATACACAAACTAACAACCCTCAAATTACTGAAGACAAAGAAGTTTCTTGGGAAGAAAAAGACCATGGTACAAAAATTGAGATTGACATGGATGGAAGTTATATGAAAGGTCGTCAATCTGTTGATGAATATTTGAAAGAAACAGCTATTGTTAATCCTCATTGTACAATCATTTATACTAATCCTGAAGCAAAACAAATTATCTTTCCAAGAGCAACGGAAGAATTACCTCCTGAACCAAAGGAAATTAAACCTCACCCTTATGGAGTAGAATTAGGAAGGCTAATTAAAATGTTAGAAATTACTTCTGCTAAAACCTTGCAACAATTTCTAACTACTGAATTCGTAAGAGTAGGTGCTGGTACTGCTAAACAAGTTTGTGAAAATTCTCATTTATTACCAAGAACTAAACCTAAAAAATTAACTAGGGAAATGGCAGAAGATCTTTATCGGGGAATTAAAAAAACTAAAATTATCGCTCCACCAACCGATTGTATTTCCCCAATTACCGAAGAAGATTTAGAAAAAGGGTTAAGGAAAGAGGTTAACGCCGAATTTTATTGTGCGGTCACTCGACCACCAACCGTTTATCGTGGAAACCCCTTCATCATTGAATGTTCACTAGCTTACGGAGGAGAACAAAACGGAGATAAGGCAATAAGAATTATGAGGTTTGCTAATCGAGTACCTTTATTATATCAACAAGGAGCATGTGCCATCACTAAAGCAATCCAAGATACCTCTTGGAGATCATATGGTTTACAACAAAGTCGAGGTTCTTTACCAGTTGGCCCTTGCACCCTAGTGATTCATATGACTTCAGTTTGGGTGCCTTTCACTTCAGAATCTAAAGAAGCTCTTGCCCACTATAACGAAATCATGAAAGAAATTAAATTAGCCCTACAAGAATGTGGTAGGAAATTAGCTTCCTTCGTTAATAAAAAAAAGAGAATCAAAGATGAAGCTAAGAAAAGAAGTTACATTGAGAAATATATACCTCATGTTGCTGAAGCCTTACATGAGCTTATTGGTTTTGAAGAATTAGAAAAGAAAAAAATTGAAGATAACTTATGTGAAATCCTAGAACATAGCAGAGGAGAACTTGAAGAGATCAAAATAGATAACCCCGATTATGATCCTGAATTAGCTCAAATTGGTAAAGAAAAAGAAACTAAAAATGATGATTCTGAAAAAAATAACGTTAAAGAAGATTCAAATAATGAAGAAAATAAAAAAAGTAAAAATAAAAAAAGTCAACAAACTAAATTAGTATAAATCATAAAATAGTATCAATTTAAAATGGTCAAAAAAAAAATTAGCCCAGTTGTAGAAAAAATAATTGACGTAGCTAAAGCAGTACATCAAAAAATCAGATTAATTAAACAGCCGGAATTAGAAATGCCAATCCGATCTTTAAGTAACGTAGCTTACAATGAAAAAGATGGTTTCTTTGAATTGTTAGGAAGAAAAAAAACTAGAACTCTTACTGCTTCTACAATCAAAACCTTTGCACAAACATTGAGGATGATGGGGCTTTCTAAAGAATTAATTGAATCTGAAGATATTGCTACCAAGAGAGAAGCTTATTATGTAAGTAAAAATTGGGAAGAAGCGAGGTTTAATGAACAACCAGAATCAGATTCAGTAATGGATGATATTGAAGCAATGATGCAAGTTAATCGAGAACAGATAGGTTTCGTTCCAGAAGAAAAAGGAGGAGCCGTAGCCGGAGAATTGATTGTAGTTGACAAAGATCAAGAAACAGGTCAAAATTTAGAAATAGATTGTACAAAATTTGGTTCAGGAGCATACTCGGTCCCAAGTTCAGTTGAACATCTTAAATTTAAAACAAAAGCCAAGTTTGTCCTAGCAATTGAAACTAGCGGTATGTTTGAACGTCTTAATAAACATAAATATTGGAAAAAATCTAATTGTATCTTAATTGCAATGGGCGGGGTTCCAACCAGGGCATGTAGAAGATTCATCAGAAAATTAAGTGATGAAAGAAACATCCCTGTTTATGTATTTACAGATGGAGACCCCTACGGGTTTGGTTCAATTTATAGAACCCTAAAAGTAGGATCTGGAAATGCGGCCCATATCAATGAATTTTTCTGTGTGCCAAGGGCACAGTTTATTGGGATAACCCCACAGGACATAATTGATTATAAGTTGCCTAGCCACCCGCTAAAAGATGTTGATATTAAAAAAATTAAAGACCTAATAAAAAATGATCCATTTATTAAACATCATAAAGAATGGCAAAAAGCTTTACAACAAATGGCTAAAATGAAAGTTAGGGCAGAACAGCAAGCTTTAGCTAAATGGGGTTTAAATTATGTAGTGGATAAATATTTGCCAGATAAAATAAAAAATAAAAAAACTTGGTTGCCATAAAAATGAGGAAAAAAATATTAATTATAAGTACAATTGTTATATCGATGTTATTTTTAACATCGTGTGCATTATTGGGAGGAGAAAAAATGAACATAGCTAAATTTGAAACTAGTATGGGCTATTTTAAAGTAGAATTATTAACTGAAACTATGCCTATTACAACTAAAAATTTTATTGACCTTGCAGAAAAAGGGTTCTATGACGGAAGTAGATTCCATCGAATTATTGGCCCAAGAAAAGCGCCACCAAACGGTTTTATGATCCAAGGAGGAGATCCCTTATCCAAAGATATCAAGAAAAAAAACATGTGGGGTACCGGGGGACCTGGTTATAACATTAAAGATGAATTTACAGGAGATAATAAAAATAATGCTGGAACCATCTCAATGGCTAATGCAGGACCTAACACTGGGGGCAGTCAATTCTTTATTAATTTAGGGAATAACAATTTTTTAGATGATAAGCATCCTGTGTTTGGGAAAGTTACAGAAGGCATGCATATCATTAAAAAGATTGGTGACGTTGACACCAACATGGGAGATCAACCCTTAGAAGATGTCATCATAGAAAAAATAATAATAGAATAAGTAAATAATCGATTTTTATTTTTTAAAAATGGATCATTAATGTTTTAAAGCAATGATCATCTCCTCATAAGAACTTAATTCTTGTGGGGCTGATAATTTGTTTAAAGGTAAATGTCTAAAACCAGAATCACTAATAATTAAACCATTCTTATTTAATTTTTCAAAAATTTTTTCCTCGTAATAAAGAGAATTTTCTTTCATGATCCTAAATGCTTTTTCAAAATATATATCAAATTTTGGCAATTCTAACTGAAAAACGTTCCCTTCAATGAATTCTAAATTAATTAGCTTATTTTTCCAGTAAAAAGAGATCGTTTCTCCTTCTTCTCTAAAACTAATTCCTGTATCATCCAAAATGGTTTTAATCAAACCTAAATTACTTACTACATCTACAAAAATAAATTCGGCCCCATTTATTTTAGGAAGCAATTTTTCTAAATAAATTAATGGATTAAGAATATCTGCTCCACAACCAGGATAAAATAAAGTTGGATTTTTAGTGTGAAAATTTATTTTTCTTAAATAATCTAGTAAACCTAGATTTTTATAATCTCCTTCGAAAAAAAAGTTTTTAATAGATTCCTCCTTTGGAAAGGCCTCTTTATCTAAACCTTTAGCAATTACTCTTCTTTCTACTAATGAAATAACACCTACCATCTCTGATGCAAGGAATTTTTAGGAAATATTTAAAAGTTACCCCTTTGTTTTATATGCTAATTGGGCCTGTAGCCTAGTCTGGATTCAATCTGAAAGACAAATAGGGCGCCAGCCTTCTAAGCTTTAAAGCAAAGATAGCTGGATACCGTGGGTTCGAAAACATTTTATGTTCGAAAGTCCCTCCAGGCCCATATTTTTTCTTTTAATTTCTACCTAAAAATATATAAATAGGCTTTATTAAAAGATAATTAAGCGTCCGTGGCAAAGCGGCTAATGCGAGGCCCTGCAGAGGCTTAGATCGGGGGTTCGAGTCCCTCCGGGCGCTCATTTTTAAAAATAATGACATCTGAAGAAGAGAGACAATCATCAAAAGAACAAGCAGTTCTATTAGCTCTACAACATAATCAAGCCTTAATTAGAAGAAACCTTGAGATTTATGCTATGAACAAAAGTGGATCAACGGAATTTATTTCTAAAAGTAAAAATTATGATAATCTATGGCGAGATGCTTTAATAATTTTACAAAAAAATTATTCCTAAAATTATATAAAAAGATAAAAAAACATTTTTCTATGCCTAAAAAAAATATATCCTCTATTGAACTTGCAGCTTTAATCAACGAATTACAATGTTTAATTAAAGGAAAATTTTCTCAAATATACCACCAAGAAAAAAAAGAATTATTATTTCAATTGCACGCACCAGGAAAAGGTAAAAAGTTAGTTAAGATAATCCCTGGGAAATTTCTTTGTTTTACTAATAAAAAAGAAACACCAACTAGACCTTCTGGTTTTTGTATGTTATTAAGAAAATATTTATCAAATGCTTTCATTAAAGCAATCTATCAAAAAGAAGCTGAAAGGATTGTTATATTTGAATTAGAAAAACAAGAAAAATTTTATTTAATAATTGAATTATTTTCTAAAGGAAATTTAGTTTTAACTGATAAAAATCATTTGATTATTGGGACTTTAGAATGGCAAAAATGGAAAGATAGAGTAGTTAAACCTAAAGAGACATACATCTTTCCTAAACCAGGTTTTGATTGGAAGAAAGTCAACCAGAAAGTGTTATTAGGAATTTTATCTAAAAGTGAAAAAAGAAATTTAGCTATAACTTTGGCTACCGAGATCAATTTAGGAGGATTATATGCGGAAGAAGTTTGTAAATTAAATCAGATTGATTTCAAAAAATTGCCTTCTGAGACAACTAAAGAAGAAGTTAAATTAATTATTAATTCAATTAATAGCATTTTAAAAAAAATTGAAAAACCTACTGGATTCATATATGATGGAGATATTACACCTTTCAAATTAGTTGATAAAGAAGTTAAAGAAAGAAAAATAAGTTATAGTGAAGCCATCGATACCTTAAATCCATTTAAGATTACTTCTCCTTATGAAAGAAAAATTAATTCTTTATGTAAAGTGATTTCTGAACAAGAAGAAGCCATTAATAAACAAGAGGGAAATATTGAATTGAACACTAAAAAAGGTGAATTAATTTATGAAAAATATTCCCAATTACAAAAATTGTTAGGAATAGTAACTTCTTTACGTAACAATTTAACTTGGAATGAAGTTGCTGATGAATTAAAAAAAGAAAAGAAAATTAAAAAAGTCGATTTGAAAAATAAAAAAATAAGTCTGGACTTATGAAGTTCTAATTTCGACAAACGATACATTGATTATTCCAATCATCACAAGTTTGTGCTTGATGTTTTTGTATTATCAATTTAGCACATTCGTTCGCTTTCTTTGTAAAGTAATAAACTTGTAACCAACTATTACTTTTTTTCACCTTACCAAAGACAAAAGTATTAGTTTCTTTATCTAAACATGCATTTTTCTTACATTCTGGTTTCCATGATTGCCCGTCATCACAAGAACCAACCTTACAAATACCTTCAACACAACTTCCTTTTTTACATTGTTTATCATAATTACATGAAGCGCCAGACCATAAGAGCTTCCTACATTTCTTAGAACCACTTACCCATTTATTCTTAATCTGACCCTGTCTACAAATTAACCCTTCCATACAATGTTCATCCGTATTACATTTAACATTTTCTTTCAATCTTTTTTGACATTTGAAAATGGTTCCACTTAACATACAAGCTAAACCCTCAGAACATTGGCCATATTCACATTGATCTCCATCATTTAATCGACTATAACATTTTTTATAAGGATCATTCATAATCATGCCATTATTTATATTTTTACGTTTCCTGCAAATTTTATTAGAAGAGCAATCTGAATTAGAATTACATGTAACTGTACCTTTAACTGTACTATAACTCTTTCCTGCTAATGTTTCTTCATCACTAATATCAGATAAACTTTCTTCAACTTGTGTTTGCATACTATTCATAACTAAAATAACTATGGCTACAACTGCAACTATAGCTACAATTGCCATGTAATAAGAATATTGCGGAGAACTTGATTTAGATTTTCTTTTTGCCATTTGATATACTTCTTTTTGTATAATAAAATTAAGAAACAATTAAGGAACATAAATGTTACTAAAAAATAAGTTTGGAATTTAATAGTTAAATTCGCCAGCACAATTCTTCATTAATTATAAATTTAATATTTAATCTTATAGCCCAAGGTTTAAAGAAATTATAAAAACCACCTACACACTGGGTATATCCAGTATTTTCATTACCAGATAGATTAGCACCACCTAAAATAATTTTCTGGGGTTTGAACCTTTCAATTATATAAATAAATTTATCAATATCCTTTGGGTCTCCTGTATTTGCTTTAGTAAACATAAAATATCTTGGACCTTTAGGAGATAATTTTTTATATGTACTTATTGTTTCATTCAAAAGCCAAGGGACCTCTAATGTTAAGATAGGTCTATCTTCATCATGAATTAA